>JAFYPS010000162.1 GCA_017547395.1 Clostridia bacterium | reverse complement strand
AGCGTACCGCCGATGCAATAAGCGATATCGTAACCTCGCACAAAATCATCGACACCGAAACTATAAGCGAATACGCGAAAAAATACAGTATCTGCCCATACGAATTCTCGCTTGATTTGAGCGAAAGATGCGACGTAGTTGTATGCGACTGCAATTATCTAATAGACGAATCGGCATACTTCCGCCGTTATTTCTCCGACTGTGAGAAAAACGAAAGATACATATTCCTCTTTGACGAAGCACATAACCTTCTTGAACGGGCGAAGGAATCCTTCGGAGCGGAACTTCACCTTTCGAAAATACGACGTTTTCTGGACAGCGTCCGCGCTATTCAGAAAAGCGACGTAATCGAGGCTCTTTCAAACGTCGAATTCTACGTTAACAGTATGCGCGACCTTTGTGCTGACTCCTCCGAAACCGATGAAGAAGGATTTACGTACGGTTTCGCAAAAATCAACGCCTTTGACAAACAGTTCTACGACCTGCTCACCGTGTTTACAAAAGCGGCAGACAAATATACGCGTTCAACCGCTTTCGGAAGCCTGCCCGACACACTTTTCGACATTGTTGCAGATGCGAAAAAATACCTTTCCGCACTTGAACTCTTTGACGATTGCTTCACACATACCGTGACTGTTTACGGCAACGACGTAATCAGTAAAATACTATGCCTTGACCCGTCAAAGCGACTTGCAAAAAGAACCGCAAAGGGTGTCGCAAGTATCTTTTTTTCCGCAACGCTCACTCCGCTTGAATATTACGCTTCTCTCTACGGGGCATCGGACGGTGCAAAACTCAAACTTGACTGCCCGTATAACAGAGAAAATCTCGCAGTCTGCATAATGGACAAGCTCAGCGTTAAATATCAGCTCCGCTCACAAAATGCAGGGGCGGTAGCCGATGCAATCTACAGCACGGTCAGCCGCCGCGACGGTCATTATATGGTTTATTTCCCGTCATACGCGTATATGAGCGAGGTACAAACTCTGTTCAAATACAAGTATCCGCATATAAAGACGGTCATTCAGGCACAGAATATGAACGAAGCCTCAAGAAACGCCTTTCTCAATGCATTCAATACGGAAACGCGTACGACTCTCGTCGGTTTCTCGGTGCTTGGAGGAATATATTCCGAGGGTATTGACCTTGCGGGCGACCGCCTCATCGGCACTGTGATTATCGGAGTCGGACTTACAAAGCCCACGAATGAAAGCGAAGTTCTTCGCGAATACTATGACACAAAATACGAGATGGGTACCGAATACGCCTACACCTATCCGGCATTCAACCGCGTGCTTCAGGCGGCAGGCAGAGTTATCCGTACCGAAACCGACCGCGGAGTAGTCGTCTTTATTGACGAGCGCTATGCAGAGCCGCAATACAAAGAACTTTTCCCATACCAGTTCCGTCAGGCAAAATTTGTTGGCGATACCCGCTCGCTCGAAAGAGTAATTGACTCCTTCTGGGAAAAATAATAAAAAGGACTCCGTCGGGAGTCCTTTTTCAGTTTGCAGGCTATAAAATATTTCTTCTATATGTATTTACTTTTATATTTATATTTGATATAATGTTTTAGAATAGCCTAAATATCCCATAATGTAATTTTTACAAAGGAATTTATTATGAAAAATAGAAATCAGTCTAACGGAAGGAATACGACAGGCATCCTTTTTGCGATGCTGTTCGGCATTCTCGGCGTATTTGTTTTCGCGGTGCTCCTATGGTCTAAAATCCCGCCCATAGCAAGCGGCATTACGGCATTTATCTTTATTATCGCCGCAAACCTTATCTACGCGTTCGTTATGCACCATATTCACGGCGGTGACGGTGAAAAGTTCAATCGCGGACTCGGTCAGATAATGCTTGAAACCGTTATAAAGATGCAGTTTCCTATGGTTATTTGCGACACAACGGGTAAAATCATCTGGCGCAACCGCGCTTTCGGCAGTGCTACCGAATCAATCGGTTCGGTAATGGGTGCTTCTATCGACACTATCTCCTCAATCAATCTCGAGGAGCTTGCAGAGCACAAGTTAATCTCGGTTGACCTCTGCGAAAGAAGATACGACGTTGACCCGTTTCCTTTCAAGACAGACGAAAAAACCTATTGGTTTCTCGTGTTTGACGACTGTACCGAAATCGACAACCTTAACGAAAAAATCGAAAACGAGAGAAGCGTTGTAGGCTACATCCAGATAGACAACATAGACGAGCTTGCGCAAAGTAGCAAGTCAAGTTATCACGATGAGTTGAACCGTGTTTCTGCAATTCTCCGCGAATATGCCGAATCTAAAAACGCCATCCTCCGCGAGTATGACAGAAACCGTTATATCATCCTTATGAACCGCGACGGGCTCTCCCGCTCAAGAGCAACAAACTTTGACGTGCTTGACAAGGTGCGTGACGTCAAGGTAGGCGATCTCGGTCTCCCATTTACAATCTCTGCGGGTCTCACCGACGTTGGTGAAACTCTCGCAGACCGCGAAAACGGTGCGCGCGAGGCACTTTCAACCGCTCTTGCCCGCGGCGGTGACCAGGTTGCATACAAGTCAGAGAGTGCTATGGAATTCTTCGGCGGAAACACCCGACCTGTACAAAAGCGTTCAAGTGCAGCGGCAAAGCTTCGCTCTGCAGAGCTTGTTGCAAGAATAGCACGCTCGGGAAACATTCTTATTATGGGACACAGCGGTGCCGATCAGGACTGTCTCGGTGCATCTGTTGGTATTGCACGCCTTGCAATGTATTGCTACGTAAAGCCATACATCATCGTTGATAAGAATGACAAAAACACCGAGGCTTTCCTCGAAAAATTTGCATCTGTTCCGGAATATGCGGGCGTGTTCGTTGATGCAGAAGAGGCACAAGACCTTATAAACTCCGACACACTCCTCGTCGTAGTTGACGTCAACAACATCAACCATATGCTTTCAAGCGGAATCGCTTTCGCGGTAAACGATGCGCTTATTATCGACCATCACAGAAAAACCGAGTCGAAAGACAAGCGCGACTGGCTTGCGGAATATATCGAACCCTCGGCATCGAGTGCCTCCGAGCTTGTTGCGGAGATTTTAGAGCAGTCCATCGGCGAAGGTCAGCTTTTAAAGGAAGAAGCAGACGCTCTTCTCGGCGGTATTCTGCTTGACACAAAGCAGTTTACAAAATCTACGGGCACAAGAACCTTTAACGCCGCAATCTATCTCAGGAGTGCGGGCGCAAGCATTTATGAATCGGCACGCGAGCTCAAGAGCGAGTACAGCGAGTTCAAAAAGCAGTCCAAGATTCTATCCGATCTCGTCATTTACAAGGGCCGCTTTGCAATTGCAAAAGACGAAAGCGAAGGTACACCCATAGACAGAATAGCCGCGGCAAAGGCGGCGGAAAATCTCCTTTCAATCAAAGGGGTTGACGCAGCGTTTGCTCTCATCCGCCTCGGCGGTGAAACGCATATTTCCGCTCGCTCAGGCGGGGCGGTAAGCGTTCAGCTTATCCTTGAAAAGATGGGCGGCGGCGGTCACTTT
>JAFYPS010000161.1 GCA_017547395.1 Clostridia bacterium | reverse complement strand
TCCGCAAATAGCGAAGACCACTGTGCAAGTCCGAGCTCGGCCGCACCTGCGCATATCATAAGAATTATAAACAGTGGGAAATTTTTAAGCCTGAACAGACGAAAAAAGGTGTCTTGCTCACTCTTATCGCCCTCAAGAGTTGCGAGTGGTACGAACAAAAACATTATACCGTTAAAAAGCGGTATGAGTGACCAAAGCACTGCTATAATACGCCAGTTGCCTACTCCTGCGAGATTAAAGAAAAGTGTTGTAAACAGAACTATGGCAATGTGTCCCCAACAGTATGCGGAATGAAGTAAGCTCATAGCGGAGCTTTTCTCCCCGAGCGGAAGAGCTTCTACCATAGGGCTTGCGAGCACTTCAATAAATCCGCTTCCCATAGCACACAGAGTTGTGGCGATGATAAGACCGATGTATGGGGGCATTATTTTTGTAAATATCGCAAGTCCTGCCATTCCGAGAAACGATGTAGAATGAGCAATTAACATTCCACGTCTGTGACCGATGCGATGAGCGTGCTTTACTCCTATCATATCAACTATCATCTGAACGACGAAGTTGTATGTTATGAGTATGGTTATCTGATCAAGTGAGATCTTAAATTCCGTGGAATATGTAACAAATAAAAGCGGACTGAAATTATTTATAATCGACTGGACAAAAAAACAAACATAACACGAAAGCATCGTATGTCTGTACGTAAGCTTCATTGGGTGTGCTCCTTACTCTATATGTAAACGCACATGCCACGGCACATGCGTTTATGATCTCAATTCAGTTTGGGATGTGCGAATCGCCATCAACACTTGTGACAGGCACATCGCGTATATCCATAAGAGACTCTGCCTCTTCCTCTGTTTGCGGAATAGTTACCGCAATCCCTGTGCAGTCGTTTGCAGATGCCACGGAGCCGTGGAGAAAAGCATCCTCACACGGATATTTCGAGGGCATCTGATACGGGAACTGAAACGGATATGCTCCGAGAAAATGACCTTCGCTTGAGCGTAGTATCCTTACCTTTGGATTTTCTTTTTTCATATACTACGCCTCGATCTGCTTGGCAAGAAACGCCGCAGCTGTGCCGATAAGCTTATTTTCTACATCCCCCTCAACGCCCTGTGCTCCGTCAATATGCACTGATGCCACGCATCCGATAAGATCACCGTCTGCTATGATCGGCATAGCGCACGATACGGCAGCGCTTGAGGAGTCAGAGGTTATCCTAACAGGTGCGGAGCCGTCAACGTAGCGGTAATTTCCGCGTCCTTCAACAATATCCTCAAGTTCGTTTGAGAGCTTCTTCTCAAGGTATTCCTTTTTGGGAAGTCCCGCACACGCAATTACAGCGTCCCGGTCACAAATAACCACAGCCATACCTGCAATTCTATAAAGAGTTTCGGCATACTGTGACGCAAAAGCATTAAGCTAACCGATTGGCGAATATTTTTTAAAGATAACTTCGCCTTCGCGATCGGTAAATATTTCAAGCGGGTCGCCCTCGCGGATACGCATAGTTCTGCGTATCTCCTTGGGTATTACGACACGTCCGAGGTCGTCGATGCGTCTTACAATTCCTGTTGCTTTCATCTATATATTCTCCTTTTTAATAAACAAATGCTACGCCAATAGTATTTGTAAAGAAAGGGGAATTATACGTGAATTGAAAATTTAGCAGATCCCGCTTTTAAATTTAACTTCTCTTAAATAAAGCCCCTCAGGCGGAGCAGTCATACCGGCACGAGCACGGTTGCACGATCCTATAATATCATCCATCTCGTACGCATCAATCCGTCCGGTGCCAACTTCAATAAGCGTGCCAACAATTATGCGTACCATGTTATAGAGAAATCCATCAGCGGCAACACGTACTGTGAGCATATTTTTATCAAGCGAAATATCAAGATGTTTCACATTTCTCACAGTGTTGGCAACATCGCTTCCGGCGGACATAAATCCGGAGAAATCATGCTCGCCAACAAAAGCCCTTGCTGCATTCTTCATACGATCCAATGCATCGGGCAAAAGCGGCTTGGGATAATGCCATGCCCTGCCGTCAAGGAATGGATCCGGAATGGCATCAAGATGCACGCGATACTCGTATTCCTTATATAAAACATCGTGACGGACATGGAAATCCTCACTTACCGGTCGTGCTCCAATCACCGAGATTCGCTTGTCGATGACACTGTTGAGTGCATATGGAATTCTATCGATCGGTATTGATTTTTCCGCATTAAACGTGGCAAAATACTGAAGCGCATGCACTCCCGCATCTGTTCGTGAACATCCCTTTACGGCGTACCGCTCGCCATACACCTTTTCAATAGCATCTTGCAGTGCGGACTGAACGGTAACCTTACCGGGCTGTACCTGATACCCGGCAAACCCCGTGCCAATATAGGAAATTTCAAGCAAAATCTTCATCATAATGCAATGGAAGTCGGCAGCATATTACCGGCAACAATAATGCCAATAAATAATACCATAGCGAACGCTGCCCCAAAGTCAATAAGATGGAATTTAAGTTTAGTCATACGTGTTCTGCCCTCGCCTCCGCGATAACAGCGGCACTCCATAGCCGTAGCCAGATCGTCAGCGCGTCTGAATGCCGATATGAACAGCGGAATCAGAATCGGGACAAGTGCTTTTGCACGCTTCATAAGGCTTCCGGACTCGAAATCTGCTCCGCGCGCCTTCTGGGCAGACATTATCTTATCCGTTTCCTCAACAAGTGTAGGAATAAAACGGAGAGCAATAGTCATCATCATTGAAAACTCATGTACAGGCAGCTTGATTTTGCGAAGGGGTGCTAAAAGCTGTTCGAGAGCATCCGTTAGCATTATTGGGGATGTTGTATACGTTAAAAGAACCGTTGTACCAACGAGCAGAGAACTGATTCGCAGTATCATCATAAGAGAAAATATAACACCCTCAAGATAAATATTTATCTTCCAGAATGATACTAAAAGCACGTCACCCGTTGTCCAGAAGAGGTTGAAAAATGTGGTAAATACAAGTATGAATATGAGAGGTTTCATACTCTTTAAAATGGTTTTCCATGATATTCCCGATATGAAAACGAGAAGAATAGCACTTGCTGTAACCGCAATAAAGGAATAAACATTTTTGGCGAGAAAAACAGCAACAATGTACGCAATAGCCAGTACGATTTTCATTCGAGGATCGAGTTTATGAATGACGGTGTTGCCCGGAAAAAACTGACCGAGAGTAATATCTTTGATCATATATTCCCTCCCAAAGCGCGTGAAATCGCCGCTTTAGCATCTGCAACCGTATATATACCATATGGTATGTCAAGTCCGCGTGTGCGAAGCTTATTACAAAGCTCGGTTATCTGCGGAACGCTCAGCCCGACATCGCGAAGTTCATCAGCACGAGCGAATACCTCGGCAGTGCTTCCCTGCATATATATTCTTGCTTTGTTCATAACAACAATTTCATCGGAATATCTCGCCATATCTTCCATAGAGTGTGATATGATAATAACCGTGTTTTTCCTCATTTTTTGGTATGAACGAATTCCGCCGAGAATCTCTTCCCTGCCCTTGGGGTCAAGACCCGCCGCGGGTTCGTCAAGCACCAAAACCTCAGGCTCCATAG
>JAFYPS010000021.1 GCA_017547395.1 Clostridia bacterium | reverse complement strand
GTCAATTGACTTTGCGGGTAAAAAATGCACGGTGCTTGGACTTGGCATTTCAAACCTTCCGCTAATAGATTTTCTACTTGATCGCGGTGCACTGATTTGCGCTCGCGACCAGAATAATATAGATCTGAAAAAGCATTCAAATCTTGTCAGCCGCGGTGTTAAATTTATATGTGGCCCCAACTATCTTAAAGATATTGACGGTGACTATATTTTCCGTTCACCCGGTATACGACCTGATATTCCGGAAATCAAGAGTGCTGTAGAGCACGGCGCAGTGCTTCTCTCGGAAATGGAACTGTTTTTTATGCTTTGCCCCGCAAGAATTTTTGCCGTCACCGGTTCCGACGGCAAAACCACTACTACCACTCTTACTTATAAATTGCTTGAAGAATCGGTCAAAGACGAGAAAAAAGACAGGCATGTTTACGTTGGTGGCAATATAGGAACCCCTCTGTTACCGCTTGTTGATAAAATGACTGCTGATGACTTTGCAGTTGTTGAACTTTCAAGTTTTCAGCTAATGACGATGACTTCCACTGCATTTGGAGCCGCCATCACTAATATTACCCCGAATCATCTCAACTGGCATATTGATTTTGATGAATACACCGGTTCAAAATACAACGTTTGCGGTGAAAAAACAAAACGAATTGTAATAAACGCTGACAACGATTTATCTTTTGCTCTCGGCAACAAAAGTTCTGCTGAAAAAATCGTATTCTCGATTGATAAATGCGAAAATGCTTTTAACGGCGACTTCAAAATTTGTGAAAGCAACGGCTTTATCACAGTAAACGGAGACGATTATCTCAGTGTCAGTGATATAAAAATCCCCGGCAGATTTAACGTTGCAAACTATATGTGCGCTATTGGTCTTACACTCGGCTTTGTAACTAAAGAACAAATACAGAGAGTCGCAAAAACCTTTGGCGGTGTTGAGCATCGCAACGAGTTTGTCCGCGAACTTGACGGCATAAAATATTATAATTCTTCTATCGATTCTTCCCCGTCGAGAACAATGGCTGCTCTTTCTTCATATCCTACAAAGCCCATCCTTATATGCGGAGGAAGAGACAAGCATGTTCCTTTCGACGAACTTGCTGTTGATATTATAAACGAGGCGAAGGCGCTAGTTATCACAGGCGAGGCTAAAGACCAGATTTACAGTGCTATGCAAAACGCGGGATGCGGTGATTTCAAGATAATTGTAAAAGACGACTTTACCGATGCGGTAGCTGCTGCTCGCAATATTGCAAAAAGCGGGGACATTGTTCTTCTTTCCCCTGCTTGCACATCTTTCGATGCATTTAAAAATTTTGAAGAACGCGGAAAAAAATTCAAAGAAATTGTTAACAACTTTTAAAGGACTTTAAAATGAACGAAAAACTCTCTCTTCTTGTAAAAGAAGCCGAAAAAGAACTTGCTGATATTTTTGAAGAGCTTGATGCAATATCATTTAAAAATACAGAAAAAATAATGAAATCTTTTGCCGAAAATCGCGTAAGCGAGGCTTGTTTCGGTGCTACAAGCGGATATGGCTATGATGATAAAGGCAGAGATATTCTGGATAAAATCTATGCCGAAGTTATGGGAGCGGAAGCCGCATTCGTACGTCACAGCATAGCAAGTGGCACGCACGCGCTTGCTATCGGTCTTTACGCCCTTCTCCGCCCCGGCGACATTCTTTATTCAGTTGCCGATAAGCCATATGACACTCTTGACGAAGTTATCGGAAACGTTGGCGAAGATGGGCGCGGCTCACTTAAGGATTTTGGCGTTTCTTATATGCAGTCAAACTTTAAAGACGGCAAGCTTAACCTTGATGAAATTAAAGAAAATCTTATAAATGAAAAAAATATTAAGGTCGTTTTCATTCAGCGCTCTAAAGGCTATCTAAATCGCCCCACGCTCACTATTGACGAAATAGGCGAGGTTGCAAAACTTGTTCACGAGGTTTCGGATGCTTATGTAGTTGTTGACAATTGCTACGGTGAGTTTGTTGAAGACAGAGAACCGTGTGAAGTCGGTGCCGATATGATTATCGGTTCGCTTATCAAGAATCCGGGCGGCGGCCTTGCCGAGTCAGGCGGATACATTGCCGGCACGAAAGAAGCAGTAGAGCTTGCCGGATACAGATTTACCGCGGTAGGTGTCGGTCTTGAAATCGGTGCAAGCCTCGGTCAGAACAAAAATATGTACCGCGGTCTTTTCTATGCCCCTCACACTGTTGCGCAAGCTATGAAAACTGCACATCTTGCCGCATATGTATTTGAAAAACTAGGTTTCGACTGCGCTCCGCGTTACAACGAAAGACGCAGTGACATCATTCAGACTATACGGTTTGGCGCACCCGAGAAACTTATCGCGTTCTGTCAGGGCATTCAGGCCGGCTCGCCGGTTGATGCATACGTTTCACCGGAGCCTTGGGATATGCCCGGTTACACAGACCCCGTTATTATGGCTGCGGGTGCTTTTGTCGGAGGCTCTTCTATTGAACTTTCTGCCGACGGGCCCATCCGTCCTCCATATACTGCATTTTTGCAAGGTGGATTAACGTATGAAAGTGGTAAAATCGGAATTATACGCGCTGCCGAGCAGTTACTGAAAGTTACCGAGTAAGAAAGGTTATAAAATGAAACGAATTATTGCTTTGACACTTGTTATTGTTGTTTTTGTATTGTCTTTTTCCGCTTGCGGTGAAAGCAACTACAACGTTCCGCTCGGAATGCAGATAGCATCCGATTCTGACAACGTTGATTATCTTTTATACGTTCCCGAAGAATGGACTGTTGATATGAGAACAGGCGTAACTACCGCTTACTACTCTGTCAATGACCCTTCTAATATTTCCGTCACCATGCATCCGCTTAAATTAGCAAATGCCGATGCTTTTTTCGATAATCATATTGCTGATTTAAATGCCGTGTTTACCGATGTAAGTGATATTGAAACTGCTAATTTGATTCTTGACAAAGAGTCGGCAAATCAATATGTTTATACAGCCAAGTTCAATGATATCGAGTATAAATTCTGGCAGGTAATTTGCATCCGCAAAGCAAGAGTATATACCATTACCTATTCCTCGACTACCGAAAACTATGATGCGCATACCGCAGATATGCAAACAGCGCTTGACCTTTTCTGCTTTATTTAATGCAAAGAGAAATTTATTTTGACAACAGCGCAACTACACCGCTGTGTGATGAAGCAAAAGATGCAATGACAGACGTAATTAACAACGTGTACGGGAACCCATCTTCTCTTCACTCTCTCGGCCTTTCGGCTGAAAAAATTGTCACAGAGGCGCGAAATACCGTTCTTGCATCTTTAGGTGTACGCGGAGACAACAGGCAGCTTATTTTTTGCGGAAGCGGCAGCGAAGCAAACAATATTGCGCTTATCGGAACCTATACCTCAAAAAAGCGCAAAGCAGGCGCACGCGTTATAATCAGTTCGGGCGAGCATTCCTCAATTGAAGCCGCGGCAAATCATCTGTCCTCTTTGGGCGCAGACGTTGTAAGACTCGCAACTAACAAAGGCGAAATAGATTTTGACGAACTCCAGAAAGTTCTTTCTCCCGAAACTGTTATGATATCCGTTATGCTCGTAAATAATGAAACAGGAGCTATCTACCCCGTTTCGGACATTTTCAGGGTTGCAAAAACTATTTGCCCGGATATAATTTGTCACTGTGACGCGGTACAAGCCTATTCAAAAATCAAGTTCACTCCCAAAAGTCTTGGTGCAGATCTTGTTACGGTAAGTGCACATAAGATTCACGGTCCTAAAGGCGTTGCAGCTCTTTACGTTTCACCCGAGATTTTAAAAAAGCGTGCAATTTATCCCGTCATTCACGGTGGTCAGCAGGAAAACGGTCTTCGCGCGGGCACTGAAAACGTTATCGGCATTGCAGGTTTTGGTGCTGCTGCTAAAGCTCTATCTGCAAATGACAACATTGACAATGTTTCGACTCATATCCTGAATAGAATCAGCACCGATCCTTCTCTTGCGGAAATTATGATCAACCGCCCCAAAAATGCTGCATCTCACATTATCAACATTACGCTTCCATCTATCAAAAGCGAAACCATGCTTCATTTTCTGTCCGGTAAAGGTATTTTTGTTTCAAGCGGTTCCGCATGCTCTTCGCATTCAGGTACTGTCAGCCGTGCGCTCAGCGCATTCGGACTCAGCGACAAGCAGGCAGACTGCTCTTTAAGAATAAGCATCTCTAATTACAATACCGTCGATGAGGCCGATATACTGTGCGACACCATTGCCGACGGTCTTAAATCATTAGTAAGGATAAAATAATATGCATTTCAGTACAAAGCTTCTCCTTGGCATAAACAAATGTTTCAAAGCCCCTGTACATCCTTTTAACCTGCAAAACGACGGCGTAATGTCTTATGCTATGTGGCAGTATCAAAAGGGTGCGGAAACTATAAAATTCTATTTAGACTTTTGTAATGACAAAGAAATGTTTTTGGGCAAAACAATCGTAGATATTGGATGCGGAGCAGCCGGAAAATCACTATATTATGCTTCAAAAGGTACTACAGAAGTCATAGGTGTTGAAATTCTTGAAAAATATGAAGAAGAAGCGACGGCACTTGCAAGTGAACTTGGGCTTGCGGACAAATTCCGCTTTGTTACCGCCGATGCCGCGTCACTTCCGTTTGAAAGCGGATCAATTGACACCATAATTATGAATGATGCAATGGAGCACGTCGCAAATCCGGAAGCAGTTTTGGACGAGTGTTTACGTGTCCTAAAAAAAGGCGGAAGACTATTTGTAAACTTTCCTCCTATCAACCATCCTTTCGGCGCTCATCTGAGCGACCTTATCTATATTCCGTGGGTTCATCTCTTTTTCTCCGAGCGTACACTCATTGATGCATATAAAGAACTGTGTAAAAACGTGCCCGACGGTAATGAAAGAATTAAATTCAGAATTTCAAAACGAGACGACGGTTCAGAGTATTTTTCATATATAAACCATATGTCCATAAAACGCTTTAACGGCATTCTTAAAGCGAAGAACATCTCGCCAAAGTATCTCAAGCACATTCCGCTAAGAAACTTTTTAAAGCCGCTTAGCAAGCTTCCTTTGCTTCGTGAAATATTTGTAAAAATGGTTGTTTGCGTTCTCGAAAAGTAATTCGGAGGATATATGTCACTTATCGACAAACTTAATAAAAAATCTAATGACTCGCTCAATATTATCGTAGTCGGAATTGGCAACGTCGGAGTTGCCATTACCGAACAGTTGAGCAAAGAAGGTCACAAAATCACTGTAATTGATAAAAAAGCCGAAGCGGTTAAAAAAGTTTCTGAAACGTACGATGTACTCGGAATTGTCGGAAACGGCTCAAGCTATAGCGTACTTATGGAAGCGGGAATCGAGCACGCTGACCTTATTATTGCAGTAACCGCCTCTGATGAGTTGAATCTTCTATGCTGCACTATTGCAAAAAAAGTAGGTAACTGCTCCGCAATCGCTCGAGTAAGAAATCCCGACTATTCAAAGGAACTTACTTATCTTCGCGCAAGACTTGACATTTCAATGATAGTAAATCCCGAACTCGAAGCCGCGCGCGAAATCGCAAGGCTTCTGCGACTCCCGGGAGCGATAAGCATTAACTCTTTTGCAAAAGGACATGCAGAACTTGTAAAATTCAAAGTAGCCGACGACAGTCCGCTTTGCGGGAAATCACTTATCCAGCTTCAACAGACCTTTTCCTCCGGACTTCTTATCTGTGCAGTAGAACGTGAAAAAGAAGTGATTATTCCGAAAGGTTCTTTTGTTTTTGAAAAAGGGGACGTTGTTCTTTTTGTATCAACAGTTAGAAATACAAAAAACTTTTTCCGCAAGATAGGCGTAGAAACAAAGCGTGTTTCGAGCGTTATGATTGTCGGTGGCGGAAAGATTGCATATTACCTTGCAAAAATGCTTCTTGATGAAGGAATTTCTGTGAAAATTATCGAACAGAATCCTAGTAGATGCTCGGAACTTGCAGAGGACTTGAACGAAGCAATGATATTCTGCGGTGACGGCACCAATGACCAGCTTCTTCTCGAGTCCGGTCTTATGCAGACCGAGGCATTTATTCCGCTTACAAACATTGATGAAGAGAATATTCTTCTCACGTTGCACGCCAAAAAGCATACAGATGCCAAGGTAATTACAAAAATTGACCGCACTAATTTTCACGAGGTAATTTCAGGTCTTGACATTGACAGCGTTATTTACCCACGATACATCACCGCTGAATCTATACTCGCATATGCGCGCGCTAAGAAGAACTCGCTTGGAAGCAATATTGAAACTCTTTATCATATAGTCGATGACCGCGTTGAAGCTATAGAGTTCCGTGTCGGCACGTGCCACGTTACCGATGTTCCTCTTATGGAACTTCCGCTGAAGAAAGATATTCTTATCGCTTGCATAAACCGTAACGGAAAAATCATCATTCCCAGCGGTTCCGACCGTATACTTGAAGGCGATACAGTTATTATCGTTACAAAGCACGCAGGATTTCACGATATCGACGATATCCTTGCATAAAACGGAGATAATATGAATTTTCGTACAATTTCTTATATTTTAGGCTGGGTGCTTTTGATTGAAGGCGGATTTTTGCTTTTGCCGTATGCAGTGGGACTTCTTTACGGTGAAAGTCAAGCTAGGTCCTTTTTGATTACATCCGTAATTTGTATCGCAATCGGTGCCCTTTCCGTAATAAAAAAGCCAAAGCAAGTAGTTTTTTTTACAAGAGAAGGATTTGTCACAGTCGCCCTTTCCTGGCTCGTCCTCAGTCTTTTCGGCGCTCTGCCCTTTGTTATAAACGGAGACATTCCTTCTTATGTCGATGCTTTTTTTGAAACGGTGTCAGGTTTCACAACAACAGGTTCCAGCATTCTTTCTAACGTAGAAGCACTTTCATACGCTTCCCTTTTCTGGCGCAGCTTTACTCACTGGATCGGGGGTATGGGTGTCCTTGTATTTCTGCTTGCTATCCTCCCACTTGCAGGTGGCTCGCAAATGCACCTGATGCGTGCAGAAAGCCCCGGACCATCCGTAAGCAAGCTGGTTCCCAAAACACGTTCTACAGCGCTTATTCTTTATACTATTTATATTGTAATGAGCGTACTTCAGTTTGTTATTCTGCTGATTTGCGATAT
>JAFYPS010000160.1 GCA_017547395.1 Clostridia bacterium | reverse complement strand
GAACACCAACGGATCCTTCGCTATCTCTAACGAATCCGGCCTCACAGGTGTATTCGCTCTTGAAGGTGCACAGTTCATCATCCGTTCCAAGGATGCTGAAGGCAACGTAATCGTTAACGCTTACACAGCTGATACACTTCCTGCAATCGCTCAGACACTTGAAGCTGACTACGTTCTTACAAACAACGTTAACTCTACAAAGTATGAAAACGTTGGCGTATTCTACGGCTACTACAACGGTGTTCTCGGTGCAGCTGGTGCAACAGCTACAAAGAACATGGTTCTCATGGGCAGCGTTTCCAACGCAGCTCTCGTTGACGACGACAACAATCCCGAAACAGCAGCTAAGGTTGAAAGAACATACATGACATACGAGCTCGGCGCTAAGCCCACAGCAGTAACAGGTACAATCCTCAACTCCACATACACTGCAAACTTCGGTGACCTCTTCGTTCTCAACTCTGACGGCGAACTTGATGACTCTGCAAAGATCGGTTACCTCTTCGGTGCTGGTGAAATGTACAAGTCTGGTGCAGCTATCGCAAGCGGCTACGGCTACAAGAAGATCGACAACTACGATCCTACTTCTAACCTCGTTGAACTCAACGGTGAAGCTGGCGAATACTACATCACAAAGAACACAGTTATCTCTCTCGCTAAGAAGGGCAACAAGACAATAACAATGTCTAAGGTTGCAGCTCTTACAGAGCTCAAGTCTGATGGTGTAACTTATGCGAATACACTCTCTGGTTCCAGAGCAGCATTCGTAGTATACGAAGAAACAGCTACAGCTGGCGTATACAACATCGTTAACCTCGTTCTCCTCGCTGACTAATTCCTTCTAAAAAATTAGTACGCTAATAGCGAATTGCCCCCACGGGAAACCGTGGGGGCTTTTTCTGTGCCAGGGACGTATTAAATTAATTCGGAATTCGGAATCCCCACTTAAAATTCGGAATTCCGTACTCCGAATTCCGAATTCCGAATTAACTATGTCTTTTGCATCAATTTCAAAAAATCTTCCATTCCCCCTTGACAAACGCTAAAAAATGTGTTATTATCTATTTAATATCTTAAATGCGTTGACCGAAAAGAAGTAGAAATTATTATGGCGTACAGAGAGCTGCCGTTTTGGTGAAAGGCAGACGCAGTAATTATTTTGAATACATTTCGCGAGCAGTGCGCAAAAGAGCAATCATTGTGAGGTTCAAACCGGAATTTTCACATAGGTTGAAGCAAGGCGCAACGGGTGTGCCCGTAACAGCACAAGGGTATAACCGGAAGTATCCTCGTATGCTCCGAGTACCTGAAAAGGCCACTTCCCGTGAGAGAGTGGTAAATTGAGGTGGTACCGCGACACCGTCGCCCTCATTACAAATCGTAATGCGAGGGTGATTTTTTATGCCCTTGCAAAAAGGGCGTTTTTTATTGCCCCAATTTATCAACGAAAGGAAGATTTAAAATGGCAGCAAAAATCATTCTGCTGGTAGTATTCTTCGCCGTTATGATAGGCGTTGGTCTTTACTGCCGCAAAAACGCAACAGACGTAAACGGCTTCGTTCTCGGAGGACGCTCGGTAGGCCCCTGGCTCACCGCCTTCGCTTACGGTACTTCATATTTCTCCGCAGTTATTTTCGTAGGCTATGCAGGACAGTTTGGTTGGAAATTTGGCGTTGCTTCAACCTGGATAGGACTTGGTAACGCATTTCTCGGTTCACTTCTTGCCTGGGTTGTTTTAGGGCGCAGAACAAGACTTCAGTCCCAGCACCTGGGTACTGCAACAATGCCGGAATACTTCGGCAAGCGTTATAAGAGTAGTGCACTCAAAATATTTGCATCACTAATCGTGTTTATATTCCTTATTCCCTATACCGCATCTCTCTACAACGGTCTCTCAAGACTTTTTGAAATGGCGTTCCCCGGTGTTTCCTATAACGTGTGCGTTATAGTTATGGCAGTTCTTACCGGTGTTTACGTAATCGCCGGAGGCTATATGGCAACCGCAATAAACGACTTTATACAGGGTATTATTATGATAGTCGGTATCGTAGCAGTAATTGCCTCAGTGCTCGGCGGCGAAGGCGGCTTTACGGCAGCACTTCGTGGACTTGCGGAAACGCCCTGCGACGTAATGCCCGGTGGCTTTGCTTCCTTCTTCGGACCTGACCCTGTCGGACTTCTCAGCGTCGTAATTCTTACGTCACTTGGCACATGGGGACTTCCCCAGATGGTGCAGAAATTCTACTCCATAAAGAACGAGGGCGCAATCGCCAAAGGAACTGTTATTTCTACAATTTTCGCAGTAATTGTTGCAGGTGGATGCTACTTCCTCGGCGGCTTCGGACGTCTTTTCTCGGACAAAATGGAAATTGTTGACGGTTTGCCTGTTGGCGGCTACGATGCGATTATCCCTAAAATGCTTGAAAGTCTGCCGGATATCCTTATCGGCGTAGTTATCGTGCTTGTGCTTTCAGCGTCTATGTCAACTCTTTCCTCACTTGTTCTTGCTTCAAGCTCAACACTTACTCTTGATATGATAAAAGGTCATATCGTAAAGAAGATGTCCGAGAAAAAGCAGGTGCTAGTGATGCGTGTGTTCATCGTTGTGTTCATCGCAGTTTCCGCATTTATCGCTATAAATAAGGATAAGCTCGGATACATAGCAGATATGATGGGCATCTCCTGGGGTGCTCTTGCCGGTGCATTCCTCGCTCCGTTCCTATACGGCCTGTACGGCAAATGGGTATCAAAGATTGCCGTTTGGGTAAACTTCATCTTCGGCGCAGGCGTTATGGTGCTCAATATGCTTGCAAGAAGCAGCTTCCCGGCTATTCTTCAGTCTCCCATTAACTGCGGTGCATTCGTAATGCTTGCAGGACTTATCATTGTTCCGCTTGTAAGCGCCTTTACTCCAAAGCTCAATAAAGAATTTCTTGATGACGCATTCTCCTGCTACAACGAACAGGTTAGTGTAGATAAAAAGATAAGCCTCGGAAACTAAAATAAATTTACAGAAAAGGAAAACATTATGCCAATTACACAGTTCCTCGAAAGAAATGCGAGAGATTACAAAAACGAAACCGCTCTCGTGGAAATCAACCCTCAGTTTGAGGCGTCAAGCAGACTTACCTGGAAGGACTACTCTCTTATGCAGCCCATTCCCGGCGAGCCCTTCAGACGTGAAATCACCTGGGGCGCATTTGACAGAGCCGCAAATAAGTTTGCAAACCTTCTTCTGACCCGTGGTATAAAGAAAGGTGACCACGTTGCAATTCTTCTTATGAATTCAATCGAGTGGCTTCCTATATACTTCGGAATACTCAAGTGCGGCGCACTTGCAGTTCCCTTAAACTTCAGATATACCTCGGAAGAAATCAAATACTGCCTTTCAAAAGCAGAATGCTCAGCTCTCGTATTTGGACCGGAATTTATCGGACGTATCGAGGAGATAGTTGACAGAATTCCTGATGTGAAGCAGATTTTCTACGTAGGCGAGGATTGCCCCACCTTTGCGGACAGCTATCAGACTCTTATAACCTACTGCTCATCTCACGCACCGGATATTGAAATAACAGACCAGGACGATGCGTCAATCTACTTCTCATCCGTCACAACCGGCTTCCCGAAAGCTATTATACATAACCACGAAAGCCTTGTTCATTCCTGTAAGTGTGAGCAGGCTCATCACGGTCAGACACGTGATGATGTGTTCCTCTGTATTCCGCCCCTTTATCATACCGGCGCAAAAATGCACTGGTTCGGCTCACTCCTTGCCGGCAGTAAGGCGGTGCTTCTTAAGGGGACGAAGCCTGAGTGGATTATAAAGGCGGCATCCGACGAAAAGTGCACTATCGTGTGGCTTCTCGTGCCGTGGGCACAGGATATTCTTGATAGCATAGAGAGAGGCGACATTGACCTTTCAGAATATCAGCTCTCCCAGTGGCGACTTATGCACATCGGCGCACAGCCTGTACCTCCGAGCCTTATCAAAAGATGGCTCACAGTTTTCCCGAATCACCAATATGATACAAACTACGGACTTTCCGAGTCCATCGGCCCCGGCTGTGTTCACCTTGGTGTTGAAAACATACACAAGGTAGGCGCAATCGGTAAGGCAGGCTACGGCTGGGAAGTAAAGATTATTGATGAGGACGGAAACGCAGTGGAACGTGGCGAGGTTGGCGAGCTTGCAGTTAAGGGCCCCGGACTTATGACCTGCTACTATAAAGACGAAAAGGCAACGGCAGAGGTGCTTCACGGCGAATGGCTCCACACGGGAGATATGGCGCAGGAGGACGAGGACGGCTTTATCTGGCTTGTTGACAGAAAGAAGGACGTAATCATTTCCGGCGGTGAAAACCTTTACCCCGTACAGATTGAAAACTTCCTTCGTAAGCATGATTCGGTTAAGGACGCAGCGGTAATTGGCGTTGCAGATGCAAGACTCGGTGAAATTCCTCTTGCAGTAATTGAAACCAAGGAAGGCTTTACTCTTACAGAGGAGGAAATAGTTGACTTCTGTCTTGCACTTCCCAAGTACAAGCGCCCCAAGAAGTACATCTTTGAGGAAATTCCGAGAAACCCCACCGGCAAGATTGAAAAGCCCAAGCTTCGTGAAAAATACGCAGGTATAAACCTTGTTGCAAAGCAGAACGAAATGAAGGGCTAAGGCATAAAATTTTCTATACGCAAAGTATCCGTGCGGTGCTTTGCGTATAAGCTTTAAAGGGGAAGAAAAACGTGTGGAAAAATGCAGAAATTACCCGCTGTTGTACTTCAAACACCCTTGACAAAGACCGCACTTTGCAGTATAATAATATATTATGGAAAAATAGAGGCAAAAGCAGGAAAGCTTTGCCGTAATATGAAAGGACATAAAAATGAAGAAACTTATGCTCGGTAACGCCGCAGTAGCACGTGGCGCATATGAAGCAGGTGTAAGAGTTGTTTCCTCCTATCCGGGAACTCCCAGCACCGAAATTACTGAAAATATCGTAAAATACGACGAAATCTACGCCGAATGGGCCCCCAACGAAAAGGTTGCCGCAGAGGTTGCAATCGGCGCATCCATCGCAGGCGCAAGAGCCATGTCCTGCTGTAAGCACGTAGGTCTTAACGTAATGGCTGACCCGGTGTTCACCGTAAGCTATACGGGCGTAAACGGCGGTCTTGTTTTCTGCGTTGCAGACGACCAGGGTATGCACTCCTCCCAGAACGAGCAGGACTCAAGACACTATGCAGAAGCTGCAAAAATCCCGATGGTTGAGCCCGCAGATTCCGCTGAATGTCTTACATATACCAAAGCCGCATTTGAGCTTTCCGAAAAGTTTGATACCCCCTTCTTTGTAAGACTTTCCACAAGAGTTTCTCACTCCCAGAGCCTTGTAGAGCTTTCCGACAGAAGTGGTGATGACCTTAAGCCCTACGAAAAGAATAT
>JAFYPS010000159.1 GCA_017547395.1 Clostridia bacterium | reverse complement strand
ATGAGTAAACTTCAGGTATTTGACCACCCGCTTATTGCACACAAAGTTTCCATTATGCGCCAGACCGAGACAGGCTCCAAGGATTTTCGCGAACTTCTCAATGAAATCTCGATGCTTATGGGCTATGAGGTTACACGCGATTTTCCTCTTGAGGACTATACTATTGAAACTCCCCTTGAAACTATGGTAGCAAAGAGAATTTCCGGTAAAAAGGTTGCAATCGTACCGATTCTCCGTGCCGGACTCGGTATGGTAGACGGACTTCTCAAACTTATGCCCGTTGCCAAGGTTGGACATATCGGACTTTACCGTGATCCCGAAACCCATACTCCCGTAGAGTATTATTTCAAAATGCCCGAGGACATTGGCAGCCGTATCGTAATCGTTGTTGACCCGATGCTTGCAACCGGCGGCAGTGCGATCGATGCAATTCAGATGCTCAAGAACCGTGGTGTTACCAACATCCGCTTTATGTGTCTTGTTGCAGCACCCGAGGGTGTTAAGGCTCTTCAGGAGGCGCATCCCGACATTGATATTTATGCAGCGGCGCTCGACCGTGAGCTTAACGAGCACAAATACATTCTTCCCGGACTCGGAGATGCCGGCGACAGAATTTTCGGAACAAAATAAAATCAGTGTGGGGTTTGCGAAAACCCCACATTTTGCAGAAAGGAGGCAGTATTGTGCGTGAACTCATTATAGGCAAGAATGACGCGGGGCAGAGACTTGATAAGTTTTTGACCAAGGCTCTTTTCGGGATGCCGCAGTCGCTTATGTACAGGCTCATCAGGCAGAAAAAGATAAAGGTCAACCGAAAACGTGCCGAAAACGGACAGATGCTTTCAGAGGGCGACACGCTCCAGCTTTTTATAGCCGATGAATTTTTCAGCGGCGGAGAAAAAGGAAGTGACGAGAGCGGACTTGCACGTGTACGCGTTAATCTTGACATAGTTTACGAAGATGAAAACATAATGCTGCTTTCAAAGCGGCCGGGAGTGCTTGTGCACGACGATAAAGAGGGGCAGAATAACACATTGCTTTTTCACGCGAAAGCGTATCTTTATCAGAAAGGTGAGTACAGCCCCAAGGACGAGCAGTCGTTTGCCCCCGCGCTTTGCAACAGAATTGACAGAAACACCGGCGGTATAGTCATACTTGCCAAAAATGCCGAAGCGCTTCGCGTGATGAATGAGAAAATCCGCGACGGACAGACGTCTAAGTTTTATCTCTGTGCAGTGCACGGCATAATGCGCAAGAAAAGCGACACGCTTCACGGCTGGCTGAAAAAGGATTCGAAAACCAATACAGTAAAGATATACGATGCTAAAAACAAACCGCGCGATGCCAAAAGCATAGGCACAAAGTATAGGGTTATCGCAGAAAAAGACGGAAATTCTCTGCTTGAAGTGGAACTTCTTACAGGAAGAACTCATCAGATACGTGCGCAGTTTTCGTACATCGGACATCCTCTGCTCGGAGACGGAAAATACGGTGTTAACCGTGACGACAGAGCGAAAGGATACAAGTATCAGGCGCTCTATTCATATAGGTTGCGCTTTGATTTTGCCGATGAAAGCGGAGCGCTCGGATATCTGTGCGGAAAGGAATTTTCCATACCGAAAAAGACCGTATGGTTTACAGAAGATTTTAATTAAAGAAAGGAATAAAACAAAATGGTACAGATTGAAATGGAAAACGGCGGTATTATCAAGATAGAACTTGACCATACTGCGGCACCCGTAACCGCTGCAAATTTTGAAAAGCTTGTTAAAGAGGGCTTTTACGACGGACTTATTTTTCACAGAGTAATAAAAGGCTTTATGATTCAGGGCGGAGACCCTACGGCTACCGGCTGTGGCGGCTCCGGACAGAATATTGTCGGCGAATTTGCGGCAAACGGTCATAATAATCCGATAAGCCACGAGCGAGGCGTAATTTCAATGGCACGTTCGCAGAATCCGAACTCGGCATCTTCGCAGTTCTTTATTATGCATGCCAATGCTTTTTACCTTGACGGACAGTATGCAGCCTTTGGAAAGGTTGTTGAAGGAATGGAAGTTGTGGACGAAATTGCTGACGTCGCAACCGATTATTCTGACCGTCCCCGCGTTGATATGATGATGAAAAAAGTTACAATCATATAAATAAAAATTGTGAAAAACGCCGAAATTTTCGGCGTTTTTTTGTTTAATAGTTCACCCTGTGAATCGTTGACAAATAGTGGCAGCAGTGGTAGAATATAATTTATAAAAATCTATGATTTTATATAGAGGAGAGAAAACTATGCAAAAAAAGATTTTCAGCACGATACTCATCCTTTGTGTATTATTGTGCGCAATGGCTTTTACCCTCTCAGTGGGAGCTGTGGCGGATGAAAACGGGCATGAATGGACTGTTACAAACAACGTGTACCAGGTCAAAAACGCAAACGATTTGATTGCGTTGGCTCATAACAGCAAGCTTTGGGACAAAGACTTTGCCGTTACCGGCGATATTGACGTCAGCACCGCTACGTATAGCGGCGCAGCAACCGCGCTGGCAGGCAATAGTTTTAAACCTATCGGTACGTCCTCGAGTCCTTTTTCGGGTACGTTTATAGCTACTTTGGATGGCAGCGGCAACAGAAGAGTTATTAAACTTGACGTTAATACTACCGCGGCGGATACGGGTCTGTTCGGCTGTGCCGGCAGCAAAACTGCAGGAAAAACTGTAGAAATCAAGAACATCGTAGTAAAAGGTACCGTTACTTCTACCAAAGCGGCAGTCGGCGGTATTGTAGGTAAAGGAATAGGCAACCTTACTGTTACCGACTGTACCAACAGAGCGGACGTTTCCGGCGAATCGAACGTTGGCGGTCTTATCGGTTCTTATTATGCTGAAATCAATTCTGCTAAGCTTACAATCTCCATTTCTTCCGGAAGATATGCAAACGAGTGCCAGAAGTCCAGCTTATATCCGGGCGGTTCTGTAAACGTAACCACCGACCGCACTGACAATGACGGTAAATTGGGCGGTGCCATAGGCTATCTTAGTGTGTCAAACGTTAACGGTGTGACTGTTAACATCACAAATGCAGACAATAGCGGTTATATAGGTAACAACGATTATGCTAATCCCGACGGAGCAGGCACACTTGACCGCAAGAACGTTGGCGGTGTTATCGGATATGTCTACGTTGTCGGCAAGGTAGATACCGCTACGATTAATATTACAAACTGCGACAACACTTTCCCGATCGCAACTACAAATAATCAGCTCGGCGGTATTTGCGGAACTGTACTTATCCAGACCGATACCGGTGACAAATGTGATGGCGGTTACATTGCTCTTCCCACTACGACAAAGACAAACGTAACCTTCACCAACTGTATTAATGCCTCCTCTGCAGATATCACTGCTAACTCGTTCGTCGGCGGTATCATCGGCTATATCAGAGAAGGTTATGCAGTCAGCGGCAACGCTGTTAAAGTAACCGGATGTACCAATAAAGCCGACGTTGTGGCTTACAACACGGAATTCGGAAACAACCAGGCTTATGACGCAGGCGGAATTGTCGGCAGAATTTCTCTGGACGGTCTTGAGGGACTCTTTGAGACTACGGCAACTTCCAACAAGGTAATTATTGATAACTGCAAGAATATAGGCACTGTTACAACCAAAAATCAGGCGGCCGGTGGTATCGTTGGTAGAGTTATGGGATACTATATCAACGGCGCGCAGATTGAAATTACGAATTGTACAAACGGCGAAAGCGGCAAGACTACGGGAACTGTTCATACAGACAGAGAATATGCGGGCGGCATCGTAGGATTCTTGTATTTGCCGCGTGGCATATACGGCATGCGCGATGCAAGCGGCGCATCCAATACCTACTTCAAGGTTTCGGGATGTAAGAACTATGCTCAGGTAACCAAGGATAATCCTGAAATGGTTGTTGACGGTAAAACAACAACCGACCTTGACGGTGAAATCGCAGGTATCGTTGGTTATATAAATGCAACCGGTACCGAAAATATGGATATCCTTTTCGATGATTGTCACAACTATGCGGATTTCGGAACTGCAAGTGCTCCGCTTCTTGACAAAAACTTTGGCGGTATCATTGGCAGGGCACTTTTCTCCGGCACGACGTTCAATTCCTTTGTTGTTGATAAGGACGGCAATACGGCACCGCGCAGCTTTGACGCTTCCGGAAATAAGCTTGTAATTACAAACTGTACAAACGACGGTGATTGCTATTCATCGTATAACGGCACCAGCAACGTTGCCGGAATACTTGCCGCAGGCATATTGCAGAACGGTTCTACCAACTGCAGTAACAACGCTATTATAGTTTCCGACTGTACAAATACCGGCATTATGTCAGGTGTTAAGAATGCGGGCGGAATCGTTGGCAGAATAATCGCGCAGTCTAAAGCAAGTGACTGTAGCATTGAAATCAGCAATTGTATCAACGGTGCAAACGGCACGGATAAGGGCGCTATTATCGTTTCCAAAGACAGTGCCGGTGGTATTGCATCGCAGCTTGACGTGCAAACGGAAGTAAATACAATTTCCTATACTGTAAAAAATTGTAAGAACTACGCCTCCGTTACCTCGAATGCATCGGGAACGTCTCTCCCGTCTGCACATATAGGCGGTATTATCGGCTCGTTTGGCTTGGGCAGCAACCATAATACAAAATATTATTTGACCGGATGTGAGAACTACGGTGCCGTAGCCGCTAACACTGCAAAGAGAGCAGGCGGTATTATCGGTGACGTCAATTTCGGCGCCAATACCATGAACGGTGTTCAGATAACTATTTCCGACTGTAATAACCACGGTGCGGTTTCTGCCGGACAGGAAGGCGCAGGTATCGTTGCGCGCGTAGACTACCTTAACGCTACTGCCGATACGTCCGAATCCTTCCTTAAAGTAGAGAAGTGCGCAAACTACGCTGACGTTACCGTCTCCGGTTCCCGTGCGGGCGGTATTGTCGGTACGTACTTCCTCCAGAAAGCCGGTAACGTATTTACAACCGATTTTTCACAGTGCTTCAACAGCGGTGCTATAAAAGCAAAATCACAGGTAGGCGGTATAGCCGCTCAGATTATCACCTATGAGGCGGATGCCGTTGCAATAGAAAATTGCCTTAATATCGGCTCTGTTGAATCTACAGGCACTACTACCGATGTGAACAGCGCCGGTACTGCAGGCATTGTAGGATCGGGTTACTACTCTAACGGTGGCAAATCCTTTGTTATCAAAAACTGTTACAACAAGGGCGTTATAACTGCTAAAGAGGCATCCTGCGGCAACATTATTGCAAAGTTGCCTAAAACCGGCACTGTAACGCTTACAGGTGCATTCTACGCGCCTCAGACTCTTAAGAGCGGTGCTATCACTCTCGGAACCAAGGCTACCGAAGAAGTAGCGTTTGATACGCTTAGTGACGTAAAGCTTGGCGGTACTTTCGTCTGGACCTACGGCAGAAACAACGGTCTTGAACTTAAGTACTTGCACGAGTGTGACACAAATAATCTGTGGTACACACTTTCCGGCACAACTCTTACTACCAGATGCGAATCCGCGAACTGCGAAAGCACAACGGGCTTTGGCAAGACCTATACCGCATCCGATAAGGTTTACGTACAGAACGGTGCTGCTCCCGTTGCAGATAAGCTTTACGGCAGTGCAGCTAACCCCTTCAGAAGTCTTGAAGAGGCAAACGATTATATCGACCTCCTCAAGAGCGATAATATTACAGTTGTAGTTGTAGGCGTGGTTGAAGTTCCTGCTGACTATGAGATCAAGGCGAGTGTATTGACGGGCGAAGGCACGGGCACTCTCTACTTCAAGAATATGTCCACAAACGACAACAGAAGCCTCAACTTCACGCACTATCATGCTTTTGCTGCTAAAATCAATCCCGCAAGCACTACAACCGTTGAAAATCTTACGATCAGAGCGGCAACCAATTCCGGTCTCTTCTTCTATGCTCACAGTCTTCCTTTTACAATGGGCGAAGGACTTAAGATGACCTGTGACACCGATGAGTTCAACATTGTCGATGTTGCCGTTGACCAGAAAGACGGTCTTGGTGCAAGAGTTTACGTATTTGGCGGTCACAATATTCAGAAGCATCTCGGTGAGAATGCAGCGATACTCGGTTTCGGTAACGATACTACCTCTGAAATTCTCAATGAGAAAGCTCCTCAGACTACTCCGCTTTCTTCCAATATCACGGTTCGCTCCGGTGACTACCGTCACGTAAGCGGTTGGAGTTATGACATTCAGTATATGACTCCTAACGGTACTGAAATCGAGTTTATGTATCCTACCACCGGTACCACTAATATGGTTATCGGTAAGACAAATGCAAACGACACTCTCAGAATCACCAATATTTCTCCTTTCGGCTGCGACTACGAAAGCGTTGGCGAGGGCAGAGTAGCAAATATCACCATTGACGGTGATGCTGAGGTTTATCAGTTTAACCTTGGTTCGCATCTTGACGTTAAGGAAGCCGGTGAAAAACGCTATCCTGCTATCATAAACCTCTGCCTTAAAGGCGATATGCACGGTATGGAAGACTATGCACCTGATTCTTTGGATGAGAATCCTTGGGGCTTCTATGCAGGCGGACACAGTGACGTAGCTGTTATGGGTAATATCTGGGCAGACAAGAATTCTAAGTACTATGACTCCGCCATTCTCGATGCGCATGCATTCCTCGGTCACGGTACGTACTGCACAGATGATGACGCATACGCGGCTGACAGTGATTATAACCACGCAAACCGCAGCATTATTTATATTGAGCCTTGCACGCATAACAAACCCGTAACAAAGGTTAGCGATTATAATCTTGAGGCTACATGTATTTCTCTTCCTATGAACCGTATCGTATGTGCTGATTGCGGTGGCTTTGTAAGAGCTGAAATGGTTGATAACGGTGCGCTTGATCCCTTTAACCACGTAGTATATGCAGGTCTTGGATTTAGCAATATGTACCCCGAACCTAACGGCGTTCGTATCGGCTCTTTGGAAAAGGTAAACAGCTGCTGTGATGCTTCCGGTATTGGTACCACTCCTGTTATATGCGCAGACGGTGTGTTCTACGTTAAGGATGGCGGTGCCACCAAGTATGCTGAAGGATTTGGTACCACTGCTAATCCTATCGGCGACTTTATGACCGCATACAGACTTGCTGCTGCATATGCAGAGTATACCGATGCGGATAATCCTGACGGACGTGAGGCTGAAATCAGGGTTATTGATTCCATTACCTGGAATCTTAAGAATCAGAGTGAAGGTTATAACGACTCGCCTAGCAGAACCTTTGACTACCATATTCATATGCCCGGTAAGGTAACCGTTACAAGTGCAGACCATTCTGATAAGGCTACGTTTATGTTCGGTCTCAATCCCTCTGCACAGAGAAGCTACATCAGACTTACCGGCGCACTTGAGATGAATAACCTTAATATCGACTTCACAAACGAGTTTGTGAAGAAAGCTGACGGAACTCTCAATCTTGCACAGCCTACGAGAATTCACGTTCTTGCCCGCGACAATGCAATTACAATGGGCGAGGGACTCACAATGGCAGCGGATACTGACGGTGTTGGTACTGCCGCATATACAAAGGGCGGCGCAGACCCCTCTGCTCAGTATCATATTTGCCTCCACGGCGGTTATGACGGTGCTCCCGAGGACATTGCCATAAATACAAACGTTACCGCACTTTCGGGTGACTACTATTACATCGGCGGTACAAACTACGGCTCTCAGGGCAAGGTTATTAACGGTACAGCCACGGTAACTGTCGGTGCTTCGGGAGAAGATATGCTTCGCACCGGCTACCTCAGCTCCTACGGCGTAGGTGCTGAAAATACAGGCGACTTTACTTCCAATATTAATATCGTTGGTAAGGTTGACGTATTCACTCTTGAACCTACGGCTCAGAACGGTTACGTAGCAGAAAACAACCTTGGAGCGCAGACGCAGAAGCCGCGTATTTCCAACATCTATCTTAAAGACGGCGCAGATCTTACTCTTGACTGTGTTCACGAAAACGGTGCGTTTGTCCGTGGCGAATATGAGGTTAACGTTTACGTTGGTGACAACGTTACTGCAAATACTCTTACCTCTATCCACAAGATTTGCGGACATGACGGCGGCTTTACTTCCGAGATTACGGGCAAGGTAAACCATCAGCATATCAATGCTTTTGCCGATATCTGTACTGCTGACGGTTGTACCCTCAATTCTTACAAGTATGACCATTACGATGCAGCAAAGACTTCTTTTGACGGTTATAGCTATCTCCGTAGTGTCAATGCGAAAACACCTGTTGATAACGGTTATACTTCAAGCATCTACGTAAACGTTTATAAACTTGATCAGGATCTCAGCGACGTTGTTGACTGGTATTCCAAGTTTGACTCGGGCTACTACGTAGATGGTGAGAATTCTTACGGTGTTGCAAGATTTATCTTTGACGGTGTTACCAGAGAAGAGGCAAAGGATCTTGTGGTTGATTCGGGTATTCTTTATCTCTTTACCGATGCATTTGATAAGAATAATCCTCCCGAAACCAAGTATATTGGTGAAAAGGGTACGGAACGTACCTTCTATGCAGACATCACCGACATCACCATTCCCGAAAGCAGGGTAGGCGATACGTTGTATGCAATTGCATATATGAATCTTAACGGTAAGATGTATTATTCCGAGATTTTGCCCGGTACGGTTAATTTCAATAGACAGGTGGCGTTTAAACGATGAAAAATACATACACACAACCTAATCTGGAAATAGTCGGATTCACTGCAACCGACGTACTTTCAACAAGCCTTGAACCTGAAGAGTTGACCGTGGAAATCAACGGAAAATTGGCGATCAGCTACGGCTCAGCCAAAGGTTCGGTATTCGAATTATAATTAAAAAACATTAAAACTTCGGGCAACTGCCCGAAGTTTTAATATTGTAATTTTGGAGATTCTATTATGTTTTTTCGCGCAATATGTCTCGCTTCTTTAAGACGTTATGCCGAGCTTATTCTTACGGCGACCTTTCTTTCATCACTTGTCACTTTTATAAATATAAGTGAATTTGTCACTTTACGTCCGTATGTTATGATTATGCTTATCGTGGCAACGTTGATATTCCTCGCAATAAACGTTGTTTTTATGCGCGACAGTTACTTTGAACTTGGCGACTGCCTGATGTATTATATAGCAAATCTTATCGCATACGGTGCGTTTTCCGTAACTGCCTGCATTATATATAAGGTATCAAACGTTGCTTTTACGTGGATGTTCGGTATATCTAAAACTCTGCTATTTGCACCGATTGATATTATGGCAAAGTATTCGTTGCTTTTGTTTCTTGCGCTTGGCGGAATAGCCACTATGCTTGCGCCTATCGGAATGCAGAAGTACGTTGACGATGCGGAGCAGATGATTACGGAGAAAATTGAAAGCATTGAACTGTTTGAAGAGCAGATGAAACAGGCAAATCTTAAAAACGAAGAATAAAGAAAAAAACCTTGGCAGAAACTGCCAAGGTTTTTTTATTCAAATTGTTTCAGATATTCTTTTACCGAGCGGGACATTTCTATTGAAAAATCCGAGTTGTATTTTCGCTCGCAAAATGCTTTCATCCAATCGGCATACGGCTTTTCGGTAGTTTTGGGAGAAAAGAGTTTTTCAAGCTCTGAATCATCCATCACGCGATATGAGTTTTCGTGAACTATATGCTTCATTTCTGCGCGTAGCGGCTTTGCCCGCTTTTTTTGTTGCTCGGTAGGGTAGCCGAACACGAGCATTGCAGCGGGAAAGACGTATTCGGGGAGGTTCAGCATTTCTCTGTGAATCTCGCAGTTTTCCATAATGTCACCGATGTAGCATGAGCCGATTCCAAGGCTTTCCGCAGCGGTGACTGCATTCTGAGCCGCAATGTTAGTATCGCTCACCGCAAGCAAAAGGTCACCCACTGCGGGGTTTCTCGGCGATGCTCCTGCGGATGCGAAAGCATCGTACCACTTTTTACAGTCGGCGCAGAAAATGAGTACCATTTTTGCATTTGCTATAAAAGGCTGATTGTCGCAGGAAACCGCAAGGCGATCCTTGAGATTTTGGCTTGTAACGTCTATTATTGTATACAACTGCTGATTGCCTGCCGTGGGGGCTTCGACCGCCGCACGGAGGATATTTGCCTTGTCCTCGGGTGAAATTTCTTTATCGGTAAAAACTCTTACCGATTTTCTCTCGAAAAGCTCTTTTAATACTTCATTCATATCTGTTCACCGTTGTCGAAAATTGTTGTCTGCATATTCTGAGCCTCTCTCTGACCGAAAGGAATACCAAGGTGGTCATATGCAAGCTTTGTCACACAGCGACCGCGCGGAGTACGTGCAAGAAAACCAATCTGCATAAGATACGGCTCGTAAACGTCTTCAAGCGTTATGGCTTCTTCGCCTACGGTTGCGGCAAGAGTGTCAAGACCAACGGGGCCGCCTCCGTAAAACTTGATTATCGCCTCAAGCATTCTGCGGTCGGTGTTGTCAAGACCAAGTTCGTCAATTTCCTGTGCGGCAAGAGCTTCCTTCGCAATTGCTTCGCTGATTTTGCCGTCAGCTTTAACGGTTGCAAAATCGCGGACACGCTTTAAAAGGCGGTTGGCGATACGCGGGGTTCCGCGTGAGCGCGACGCTATTTCCATAGCACCCGAAGCATCAATGTCTACCTTGAGTATTTCGGCACTGCGAGTTACGATTGTTGCAAGCTCTTCAGGCGTATAGAGCTCAAGCTTGAGAACAACGCCGAAACGGTCGCGGAGCGGCTGTGTAAGCTGTCCGGCTCTTGTAGTAGCACCGATAAGCGTAAAACGTGCAAGCGGGATTCTTATTGAGCGCGCAGAGGGACCTTTTCCAACGATAATGTCGAGAGCATAGTCTTCCATTGCGGGATAGAGAATTTCTTCAACTGTTCTTGGCAAACGGTGAATTTCGTCAATGAAAAGCACGTCGCCTTCCGAAAGGTTGGTGAGCAGTGCGGCAAGGTCGCCCTGCTTTTCAATCGCAGGGCCTGACGTAGTGCGAATGTTAACGCCCATCTCTGCTGCGATAATGTTTGAAAGGGTAGTTTTACCAAGACCGGGAGGTCCGTACAAAAGCACGTGGTCAAGGCTTTCGCCACGGATTTTTGCCGCATCAATATAGATTTTCAGATTATCCTTTGCCTTTGCCTGACCCACGTAGTCGTTAAGCGTCTTGGGGCGTAGGCTTACCTCTGTTTCAGCATCCATAGGGGTGTAGGAGGTGTCAACAATTCTATTCTCAAAGTCCATTTCGTCGGAGAAAAAGTTATCCATAGTGTACCTCCTTTATTTCATAAACTGTGCAAGCGCAAGGCGGATAATTTCGCCGGAATCCTTGCCTGAAATGTCCATTTTTGACAGAACGGTATTGATTTCGGCGCGGCTGTAACCGAGCGCGGCAAGTGCCTCTGCAGCTTCGGTCAGGCTTGATGATTTTGCCTTTGCCGATGTAACCGGAACTTTTATTTTTTCGGGTTCATCCGCCGTGTATGAGAGTTTGTCTTTAAGTTCAAGCACTATACGTGCCGCTCCCTTGGCACCGATACCGTTTGCGCGTGCGATTGCCTTTGTATCTTCTGCGGAAACCGCTCTTGCAAGCCCGTCGGGAGTAAATGCCGAAAGCACGCCCATAGCGGCCTTGGGACCGATTCCCGAAACGGTCAGCAGAAGCTTGAAGGTAGCGAGTTCCTCCTCGGTATAAAAGCCGAAGAGCTCAACGTCGTCTTCGCGCACTGCCATATAGGTGAAAAGCTTTGCTTTGTCACTGCGCGAAGCGTTTTTATCAAGCTCTGCGAGAGTGTTTTGCGATACGGTAAGCTTGTAGCCAACGCCGCCGCAGTCAATAACGGCAAGGCCTGCTTCGCGGTGAGCAAGTATTCCATGGATATAATAGAACATTATTCTTCTTCCTTTGCTTCTTCGATTATCTCGACTTCAAAGTTTTTGCGCGATTTCAAACGCCGCTCGCAGTAGAATATTGCAAACAGCAAAACTGCCGAGCATACGCTTATCGCAATTCCTGTATAAAGCTGCTTTGGAACGTATTTTATAACTACGTTATGCTCGCCCGGGGCGGCATCGAAGGCTATAAGCGCGTCAAGAACCTCATAGATTTCGGTTTTATTGCCGTCAACGAAAACTTTCCAGTTTTCATCATACGGAATAGACGTGAATACCGTTGAACGCTCATCTGTAAGGGTGATTTTTCCTTCAAAACGGCTTTCGCACCATTCGTCTATAATAAACTGGTTTTGCTTAAGAGATTCAAAACCGCTACTGTAAACGTCATAGTCGACGTACCAGAACAGAGGCTCGTCGGCGCGGATATAGATGCGGTCGTTTTTCAAGGTGAGAGAGACGTCTATTTCTTCTCCCTTTGAGAAGTATCCGAGCGAAATCATACGGTTTGTTTCGTTTGCCATTACGGTTCCATTGTATTCGCCGTTTACCTTGACATCAGCTTCTCGCGGATAGTCGGATGGGATATACATATAGACAATACCGTCTTCTTTTGCGGAGAAACTGTAATACAGTGCCGCATCCGAGTCTGATTTTATCGGCTTATAAAGCGCGTGTTCCGCAACGTACGAGTAGTTGAGATTTGCTTCGTCGGTGTCAACGTCGTTAATAGCGACAAACATTTTCGGAGTATTGTCGATTCCGAGCATTTCGCCGAGAAGCGCATTCATTCGCGCGGGAGGAGTGTAGAAGGCGTCGAGTTTTTCTATTTCTCCGTTTTCGAGCATTTCTTTGTAGTCCTCGGGATAGGCGAGAGTGAGGTCTTTTATTCCTTCGTTTACTGCATATGCGACAGAAAGGGCATACGGATTTTCATAAACGTTTGTGGTCTTGCTTTCGAATTTATGAACGTATCCTGTCGGGACGTCATAGTGACCGTCTGTAATGATATATTTTACACCGAGGAATGAGTCGAACGGAGCGGTTGCACCGTAATACTTTGACCAGTGTGATTTTGAAGATATTCCCATATATCTGAGAAAATCTATAGTGCTTTTGTTGAGTGTGGAGGTAGAGTTTGTAAATCCGCGAATACCAAGCGTCATAGGTGTGTTTATAAGTGAGTGCTTGGTTTTGTCAAAACGGTAGAAGCCGTCGTCGTTTTCAAGGATATAGTCAACACTGTCCTCGTATTTGCCTACGTTGTCGAGATAGGAGGAACGTGTGGAATATACAACGTCATCGTCGAGATAGCATATTGAAGATACGCCTGAAACTATCATTTCGGCAGAAACGAGAACGAGAAGTACCGCGCCTGCAACGTGGCGGTAGTATTTGTGCTTGAAAAGCGGGAGTGCCGCTGCATATATTAAAATGAAAATAAGCGAAACGGAAAAGCAGAGAAGATCTCGGTCGATAACGATTTTTTCTTCGTAAAATTCAACTGTCTTCTGGCAAAGAAACAGGGTAATCAGCCAGCCGCAAACCGAGCCGCAGATGTGAGAAGCGGGGATACGGCGTATTTCCGCAAATGCATTTGCCGCCATTACCACAAGAAAGAATACAAGCATAAAGCTATAGCGGTAATTAAGCCAGGTAGGAGCCTGCATACCGTGCCAGAACTTGTCAACCGCATCTATCATAAAGGAAAACGAAAAGACAAGAATCATTACGCCGCTTCCTACTTTTTGTCTTGTCGGAACTCTTTTGGCAAGGAAGAACAGAGGAAGCAGAATAAGGGTCAGAGTGCCGCAGTAGATTATGGGAAGACCCTCGGGGCGAACAGTGTCGTAGGCGTTAAGAAACAGACGGCTGATATAATCGAGGAAGTCAAAGCGGAGTTCGAATTTGAACGTCGGATCGGAGAAATCCGATTTGCCAAAGCCGAGCGAATAGTATGCCGGCAGGATAATACATGCCGCAAGGCCTATTGCGATTGCCGAGAAGACGCCCATTCTCACAAAGGATTTTAAAAAGTGCTTTTTTTCACCGCAGTCATTGTTGCAGACACAGAAATGCGCATAGAAGAAATAGATAAAGCAAAATATGCACATCATAAAACCGATATAGAAGTTTGAGAAAACGGCAAGCGCAAGCGACAGGGTAAAAAGCAGATATTTGCGCTTTGAAACAAGGCGCTCGATGCCAAGTGCGACGAGAGGTAGGAGATACATACAGTCTATCCACATAGTGTTATGCTGATAGATAACACCGTAGCCGCAGAGTGCGTAGAGAATGCCGAAAACAATACGCGACTGTTTGTTTCCTACTTTATGACAGTCGAGATAGTATGCAAGGGTCAGACCGCATATGCCGCATTTTGTAACGAACATAACGAAAAGTGCATCGAGCATCATTTTTTCGGGGAAGATTGCCACTATCCATGAAAGGGGACTTGACAGATAGTAAGCGAAAATTCCGAGGAATTCACCGCCGAGAGCGCGTGAAAACGAGTATATGAGGCTGGCATCACCGTGGAGCGCACGGCGAAGTGCGCCGAAGAAATATACGTACTGTGCGTTAAGGTCAAGCACGAGAACAGACTCATCACCGAAAGGATATGCGCCGAATGTAAAGTATGAAACGGACATAATGAGCGCAGGTGCTAAAAATGTAAAAAACAGATAGCCGTATCTCGCGAAAAATGCGCGTCTTGCAGAATGCAAAAGACTTGTAGAGTTTTTCATTTATATCTCCTGTGAGTTTTCGATTTTTCTGATTGCTTTTTCGAGCTTTTCACGCGGAAGGGTCATATCGCGACCGCAACCTTCACATATAACGCGCACGTCACTGCCGACCCGCGCAACTTTCATTTTGTTTTTGCCGCAAGGGTGTGACTTCTTCAGCACCAAAATATCACCGACGTTTATTTTGGGAATTGTCATATCGTCCCTCCTTAAGCATAATTATAATAATTATAACATATATATTATATATTTTCCATAAAAATATCAAAAAATAAGGTAAAAAGAGTTTCTTGGGGAATACTTTTTTAGAAAGGTATGGAGAAGGAAAATTGATTGATACGTTGAGAAAAATTTCGGATATTATAAGTGGAACGCGCACGGCAGTGCTATTTGATGAAGCGGTTACTGACGGTATGGAGTTATATGACGTCTATTCAATGCGCGGAGAAAAGACAAAACTTATCGCTGCGGGAGCATATGCCGCAGGTGACGGGACGTATAAAGATGCACTCGTAGCGGCTGCAGAAGAACTTGGACTTGTGTTGCCTGAAAAATGCGACGGATATTATTTGGGCAGCAGGTATGATTTGAAAGTCAAAGGCGTTATGCTTCCAAACGCCGTCAAAAAGGTTGAATTTTCAAACTTTGACGTGATTTTTGTCGCATACAGAGGAAAATTCGAGGGCTTTTTTCTGTTCAGACGAAAAATTACAGAAGAGGCTAAAAGCGTTGTGAGATTCTTTTCCGAGAACAGAATTGAAACTATGCTTATCGGAAAGGACAAAAGCGTTTCGGACGTCGGTGCGCGCCTTTCTGTAGATAAAACTTGTACGGCTATTCTTAAAATTGAGCGTAAAAAGGTATTGCAAGAACTGGGAAAGAGTGATAAAATAATTGTAAGCGAGAGCCGCGAAGATGTTGAGCCTTGTGCAAGACGTGTGTTTAACGAAATGAAAAAACGCCGTTTTTCAGGACTTTGTATACTGTCTTCTTTGGCGGTGCTTATGTTTTGTATACTGTTTTCGGCAATGCCGTTGATTGCTTTTATGATGGCGGTCAGTACGGCGGCGTACGTTTTTTATATTTTGATTTCATTGCGGTGGAAAGTTTTTTCAGTACCGCAATCAACGGGGGAAGACAAGATGTTTGGAAAAGTTAACTATACTATGCAAATAGGCGGTATGTCCTGTGCGCACTGCTCGGCGGCAGTAAAGAGCGCGCTTGAAGGGATTCGCGGTGTGAGTGCAAAGGTTTTTCTTGAGGAGAAGGTTGCCCGCATTAAGTGTCCCGCTTCTCTTGACGTAAACAAGCTTTCCGAGGCCGTGACCGAGGCAGGCTTTACCGTTGTTTCCGTAGAGAAGGTATGAGAGGATTCTTAAACGCTGTTTTGTGCCTTGTTTTATTGCTTTCTCTTTCGGGATGCGGTCTGTACGATCTTCTCGGAATTGATACTCACGACTACGGCAGTGAAAACAGCATTGCTACGGTAAATCAAAGCGGTGAGCTTGCAGGCGAAGCTGCGCGTATGATCTGTATTATGGTTCAGAATACCCCTTATCTTAAGCCTTTTGACAATCCTGCCGATGCTGCTGAGTTTTACCGTAACGGAATACTTTGTTCGATTCTCGAACGTAATTATGCAAAATACAATGCAAATATCGAGCTTATTGAACGCACACGCGAACTGTATCCGACTTATGAGATAACTACGGTTATCCCCGCGGTGGATTTTGAAAGTACGGCATACAGATACTTTGGCGGTACTGCGAGTGTAGGAAACAGTTCAACGGATCTTTTTACCTATCTTGAAAAGATAGATGCATACGTTTCCGTGGGTATAGGCGTTGACAGTAGTGCAAAAATAGAGTTTTCCGAGTTTTATGAAACTGAGAATACCTATGTATGCGTATTTACAAGCAGTATGAACGAAACCGTTGCCGGCCCGTACCGACTTGTGATGATGAAGCGTGATGATGGAACCTTTTATATGAGAAGTCTTGAAGAGGTAAAATAAAAACGGATGGCATTGCCATCCGTTTTTCGTTATTTAAGCGCTTTTTTGTCTGCACCCGACAGTATGTATTTTTCGGTTTTAGCTTTGCTGTCGTAAACCGAAACCGAACTGTAGGGCGAAGTATTGTAGTCCGCCTCATCGCGGTAAATGTCAATATAGAGAATTTCGTAGTCGGAGAGAGAAACTCCTTCAAAAGCATATCGGCGGTACGAGTAAATTCCGTATGCTTCACCGTAAACGTAGTCGGAACTGTGGATTCGCTCCTTGCCGTCGGCATAAAGTGAAACGTCAAGCACGAGGTCGGCACCGTTTCCGTTATGCTTCCACTCGGTAAGCAGAGAATTGTTGTAGCGTACGGTTACAAACAGCGTTTTTTCCTTTTCAAAATATATGGGCTGATGAATAAAGAAATCGCCTGTATTGTCAAACTCCGCTTCAAGATCCCACGTTGTTCCGCTTAGCGTTCCGTTTTTATACGAAGAGGAAATTGCGGCTGTAGGAAGGATTCCTTCGGCAAAAGCAGGGTAGTGATTAAGCGTATAAAGTCTGAATGCCATTATTCCGACCACTATTGCCATTATAGAATAACAGAATAAACTAAACAGTTTTTTAAACATCTTGTTCTCCACGGTAAATATTTTACCTATATTATATAGCCTTAACAAACGAATGTCAAAGAAAAAGACAAAAATATTGCAATTTTTTTCTTGACAACGGTATTTAGTCGGTGTATAATGCTTATGTTGTATTCTTGCGCCGTTTAGGAGGAAGTATGGTACTTAATATATCGTCACTCCTTTCGGGTGAAAAAAACAAACTTGATATCGACTATATGCTTTCGGTTCCTGAGGAAAGTTTAGGTAGTTCTGTCAACCTTTCGGGTGTGCGTTTTCCTACGCCGGCACGCGTTACGGGACAGATAACCGACAATGCGGGTTATATGCGACTTGTTCTTGCAGTAACTATTCCTTATGAAACGGTGTGCGCGCGCTGCGCGTGCGATATTGACGGAGAGTTCGCTATAGACTTTTCGAGAACCGTAGTGCCTGAAGGTATGGTTGAGGATGCCGAGGAAAAGGAAGAGGATTTCGCCGTTGTCAAAAACGGAATGCTTGATATCGACGAGCAGCTTTGCGAAATACTTCTTATGGAATTTCCTACGAAGCTTCTTTGCAAGGAAGATTGCAAGGGACTTTGCCAGAAATGCGGCAAGGATCTGAACGAGGGAGAGTGCGGCTGTTCAAAGGTCGAACTAAATCCCGCATTTGCAAAGGTGTTGCAGATGTTTGATGAAGAATAAAAAATAAAAATATAGATAGGCACGTTATGTGTAACATCTAAGGAGGTGTATTCTAAATGGCAGTACCGAAGAGAAAAACATCGAAAGCTCGCAGAGACAAGAGACGCTCTAATGTATGGAAGCTCATTCTTCCCGGCATGGTAAAGTGTCCTAAGTGCGGTGAGTACAATCGCGTACATCGCGTATGCAGCGCATGCGGCTACTACAAGGGCGAGGAAATCGTAAAGAAAGAGGCGTAAGCCTTTAAAAAAGAAGCAATCCGTAAATACGGGTTGCTTCTTTTTTGCTTTTTGAAAAAAATTTTATTTTTTTTGAAAAAAAGTGTTGACAAACGCATTTTGCCGTGCTAATATGATAACAGTTTAGCACGCTAAAGTGATAAATCAAAAAATTAAACATAAATCAAGGAGAACAAAACCATGAAAAAGCTTATCTCAATCTTACTTGCAACTCTTATGCTCGCTTGCTGCTTCGTATCCTGCGGCAAGGATGACAACGTACTCACCTGTGGCGTTACTATTTTTGAAAATATGAACGAGCAGGATGAAAACGGCAACTGGACAGGATTTGAAACCGAGTTCGCTCAGGAAGTCGGCAAGATTCTCGGTATGGAAGTTGAATTCCAGATTATCGACTGGGCACAGAAGTATAACGAACTTAACTCCGGCGCAATCGACTGCGTATGGAACGGCTTCACTGCAAACTCTTCCGATAACGGTGTTGCAAGAAGCGAACTTGTAGACTTCTCTTACGGATATATGCTCAACCAGCAGTGTATCGTAGTTAAGGCTGACAATGTTGCTAACTTCACTTCCGAGGCTGACCTCGCTGGCAAGTCCGCATGTGTTGAGGGCGGCAGTGCAGGTGCTGCATATGCAGAGAGCGTAACAGACGCTGACAAGATTTTTGCTACCACCGCTCAGATCAATGCATTCACCGAGGTTAAGTCCGGTGCGGTTGACTTTGCAGTAGTTGATATCATTCTCGCTCAGAACATCTGCGGTAACGGCGACTATGCTGACCTTGCAATCGCAGAAGACATCGTTCTTGATTCCGAGATTTATGCAATCGGCTTCAAGAAGGGCAGTGACCTTACCGCTAAGGTAAACGATGCAATCAAGCAGCTTGATGCAAACGGCAAGCTTATGGAACTCGCTACCAAGTACGGCTTTGAGAACGTTCTCAAGGTTAGCGAAAGCATCGACTGATTTTAGCCGTCTCTCGTTAATACATACAAAGGATTAAAAGAATATGGGTTTTTGGGAAGTTACGTTAAGCCTGATTAACGGACTTGAGCAAACCTGCCTGATTTTTGCGCTAACACTCGTGTTAGCGCTTCCTTTGGGTTTGGTGATTTCTTTTGGCTCTATGTCAAAGTTCAAGCCGCTCAGTTTTATAACTAAAATTTTTGTCTGGATAATTCGCGGCGTTCCGCTTATGCTTCAGGTAATCATCGTGTTTTATGTACCGGGGTTCTTTTTCGGCACCCCTCTGTTTTCGCGCTTTGGTTCGGTAGTTGCGGCGTTT
>JAFYPS010000158.1 GCA_017547395.1 Clostridia bacterium | reverse complement strand
GGAGATCGGCAGCATAAATCCTTATACCGATAACCCCGCAGATTTTGACGATATTGAAACGGTAAACTATTACAAAATGAATCCGAGCAACATCGAATTTGCCGAGCAGATCAAGCGTATGAATTTTGGCAGCCGTGACAACAGCCGCCGTCCTATGCCTTGGAATGACGGCGAAAACGGCGGATTTGGCAGTGGCAGACCCTGGCTCCCCGTACACAACAAGTATAAGGAAATAAACGTTGAGAAAGACCTTGCATCCGAGCAGTCGGTTTATAAGTATTTCAAAGCCCTTTTTGAACTTCGCGCGTCAAGCGATGCATTTACCACGGGCAGATACGAGGACATTACAAACGGTCGCGACGGTATGTACGTGTACAAGCGCACAAACGGCGACGAAAGCTATATCGTTGTATGTAATTTTGAAAAGGAAAATACTCTTGATACGGATATAGACTGCGAGATGGTTTTGTCAAATCTTGCAAAGCGCGAAATAGGCGGAAAGTATCAGCCTTACGAGTGTGCAGTATATAAGTGCAAATAGAGAGGCAAAAGTTATGGAATTTTTAAAGCTCAAGGAATGTCTTGACCGTTTTGTAAATGACTATAATACTCCCGGGGTCGACTGTATAGTGTACAGAGAGCATCAGCCGATTTTTCGCTATTTTGCAGGCGTACGCGATCTTGAAACCGGCAAGAAAATCGACGGTGACGAGCTTTATTTTATCTTTTCTATGACAAAGATGCTCACCTGTACGTGTGCGCTTCAGCTTTTTGAAAAGGGCGCATACAAAATGGATGACCCGATTTCAATATATCTGCCCGAATTTGAGAAAATGAAGGTGTCTGTCAAAAAACTCGTTACTGATAATGCAAACAAGATTGCAACGGGAGAGATGACCGGTGAGCCGGTGTATGAAAAGATAACGGTTGATGCTGAAAATCCTATCACCGTGAAAGACCTTTTCACAATGCAGGGCGGTCTTGACTATGCAATAAGCGCACCGTATATAACCGAGGCTATCGAAAAAGGAAAAAGGAGCACCCGCGATCTTGTCGGGGCTATGGCAAATACCGTGCTTGGATTTGAGGCGGGAACAAGATACCGCTACAGTCTTTGCCACGACGTGCTTGGAGCGCTTATCGAGGTGTGGTCGGGTATGAAGCTCGGTGAATATATGAAAAAGAATCTGTTCTTGCCCCTCGGTATGAAGGACACTGCCTTTGCAAGGACAATAGAGGATGAGAGACTCTCACGTATGGCGACGAGATACCAGTATGATGAGAACAAGGTTCCTCAAAAGTGTTCATTAACGTGCGCATACACTCTTTCTGACGAGTATGAGAGCGGCGGTGCGGGACTTGTTTCTTCAACTGCGGATTATGCACTTTTCCTTGATGCTTTGGCAAACGGCGGTGTTGGCAGTAGCGGATGCCGTATCCTCAAAGAAGAAACCGTAAAAATGATGGGCACAAATCAGCTTTCCGGCAAATCTGCCGAGGATTTTTACAAGATGAGACCCGGCTACGGCTACGGTCTTGGCGTCAGAGTACATATGAATCCCGATGTGAGCGGCTCGCTTAGTCCTGTAGGTGAATTCGGCTGGGACGGAGCGGCAGGCGCGTTTTCTTTGGTTGATATGAAAAATAAGATTTCCCTTACGTACTTCCAGCATATTCACAGTTGGGACTTGAAAATTCAAAGCGAGCTGAAAAACGCTCTTTATACGGATATAGACAATGGTTGAGCATCCTTTTCCGCCGCTGTTCGACAAGAACTCAAAGATATTGATTTTAGGTAGCTTCCCGTCTGTAAAGTCGCGTGAGCAGAAATTCTTTTACGGGCATCCGCAAAACCGATTCTGGAAGGTTGTATCAAGCGTATTTGGCTCGTGCGAGCCTAAAAGCATTGATGAAAAACGAGAGTTTTTGCTTTCTCGCGGTATAGCACTCTGGGACGTTATTGCTTCTTGTGAAGTTGCGGGCAGTTCGGACAATAGCATAAAAAACGTAACGCCAAATGATCTTGAGGTTATTCTTTGCGACGCTGATATAAAGCAGATATTTGTCAACGGCAAAACGGCAGAAAAATACTACAATAAGTACATCAAGGACAAAATCGGCAGAGAAGCGGTTACACTGCCGTCAACGTCGCCCGCAAATGCGGCGTGGTCGCTTGAAAAGCTTATAGGTGCTTGGAAGATAATAGAGGTAAAATAATGTTTAAATACGAGACACATCTGCATACTTATCCCGTCAGCAAATGCGGGCTGTGCAGTGTGCGTGAAAATCTTGAATTCTATAAAAGCCGCGGCTATGACGGTGTATTTATAACCAACCACTTTCTTGACGGCAATATAAATATTGATGCAGACAGACCGTATGAAGAAAAAATCGAGTTTTATTTTTCGGATTACGAGGAAGGTGTGAAAATCGGTGAAGAACTCGGCATAAAGGTTTTCTTTGGCGCTGAAATGTCCTACAAGGGTACTGATTTTCTCGTTTACGGCCTTGACAAAGAGTGGTTTCTTTCGCATCCCGAAATAATGGAGATGAAAAAGAGTATAGAACTGCCGTTCCTTATGGAGCAGGGCGCGCTTGTCATACAGGCACACCCTTTCAGAGAGGCTTCGTATATCGACCATATCCGTCTGTTCCCTCGCGGTGTGGAGGGGATTGAAACCGTAAACGCCTGTCGTAAGGAGAGCGAGAACAAAATGGCGGATATATATGCCGAACATTACGGTTTTTTGAAATTT
>JAFYPS010000020.1 GCA_017547395.1 Clostridia bacterium | reverse complement strand
GAGTCCGTTTGATCGCTCCGTATTTGCTATTCCGAGCATTTTGTCTTTAAGCTGCTTTGGAGAAAGATTTGTTGTGTCAATAGTATAATCCGCCCGCTGCATTGCCACTTCAAGTATCTCGCGCTCATGGCGCAGTGCCTCGGCTATGGTAATATTTTTAGACGTAACAAACGGATGGGTTCTTCTGGTAAACTTATAGCGGGTTATAATAACATCATCGTCACAGTCAAGAAACACCGTACGGCAGTCAGCGCCTTGCTCTCGAAGAGCATCAAGCTCCGAAAATAAGGTTACAAACTCTATCTCGCCGCGTATATCAATTATAAACGCCACTCGCTCCTGTTTATCGGGCACCGCCGTGTAAAGCTCAGCGAACTTCGGTATAAGCTGCGCCGGCATATTATCAATACAGTACCAGCCAATATCTTCAAGCGTATTCGCCGCCTGGGATTTTCCTGCACCTGACATTCCTGTAATAATGAGAAATTCCATTTTTACCTCACCTTACAACATAAGGTTATTTTATATATCTTACCTCGCACTCAAGCTCGTAACCGAACTTTTCGCGAACCTCACCTTTAACTATTTCAATAAGCTCCAGCACATCTTTTGCTGTTGCCCCTCCGCGGTTTACGATAAATCCAGCATGTTTTTCGGACACCTCGGCACCTCCCACACGTCTTCCCTTAAGACCTGCTTCGTCGATCACTTGAGCTGTGATAAAGTCCTTTCCTCTCTTAAAAACGCTTCCCGCACTCGGAAGATCAAGCGGCTGTTTTTCTTTGCGGGTCGACATATACTCCGCCATTTTCTCATCGCATCCGCCAAGCTTACCTACTGCCATACGAAGCGATGCGGAAAGAATCACTTTGTTTGTTCCCATATACACGCTGTGGCGGTACGAGAACTCATGGTCATCGTAGTAATAATATCCGCACTCCCCGGTGTCAAGATCATAGTAGCGTGTGGAAACGACTATACTGCCGATCTCCGTACCAAATGCTCCGGCGTTCATGTATATAGCACCGCCCACTGTTCCGGGGATACCGTATGCAAATTCAAGACCGGAGAAGCAGAACTTCGCCGCCTCTGATGCAAGATATGTCAGCGGTACTCCGGCATCAACCGAAAGGCGTCCACTGAAATTATGATATCTCATATCGGAGAATATTACAACAGCTCCGTCAATTCCCGCATCGTCGATTAAAACATTGCTTCCGTTTCCAAGTACAACAATGCGTATGCCGCACTCACGCAAAATGTCAAACGCAACAATAGCCTCCTCGCTTGTTTTCGGAAAAACCGCCAAACGTGCCGGACCTCCGATTTTAAACGTTGTATACTGCGAAAGCGAGGCATTTTCGGAAAATCTGATATTCGCCGCGCCAAGCTTTTCTATAGCTGTAATGTAATCCATAAACTATATTCTCCTTTATATCATTGCAAAAGTACCCGGCGCAGTTCATCATAGCTATGAATAACAGCGCCCGGAATTATGTCTGTACTGTTTAATGTATTGCCTGGATTATACCAAACGGTATCTATTCCTGCGTTTATTCCGCCAAGAATATCGTGCGCAAGTGAGTCGCCTATAATAAGCGAACCCTCTCGCTTCGCCTGTCCGATATTTGAAAAAACATAGTCAAAATATTCCCTCATCGGTTTTGCAGCACCTGCGTCCTCTGACACGAAGATGTCCCTAAAATATTCACGTATCGGCGAGGCATAAAAGCGCTTTTTCTGCGTATGCGAAACACCGTTTGTAACGATATACAATTCAAAGTATCCGGACAGCTCTCGGCAAAGCTCCAACGCTCCCTCAAAAAGAGTTGAACAATCAGCAAGCGCATCGACATATTCAAGATTCAGCCGACTGCTCTCCACCGATACAGTGCGACCGATTTTTTGAAAGAATATCCCAAATCTATTGTCCTGCAAATATTCTTTGGTAATCTCTCCCCGACCGAGCTGTTCCCACAGCTCCGCGTTTATGTCCACATAACGGCAGAACTCTCTCTCACTTAATTCTATGCCATGCGATGCCATTACTATTCCGAAAGCATCTCGTTCGGCAGCGTCGAAGTCGAAGAGAGTTCTGTCTGCATCAAAGAGCAATGTTGTATATTTTTTCATCTCGCGATAAACTTGTGGAATACCTTCTTGCCTTTTTTAACGATAACACCTTCGGAGAGCTTTTTAGCCTCGACGATTGCATCAAAACGCTCAATCTTAACGTCATCAACACAAATACCGCCCTGCTGGATAAGGCGCTTCGCCTCACCCTTTGAGGGGGCAAGCTTTCCTGCTATAAGCAGGTCAACCACAGATGTGTCAACTGCGTCAACCTCGGTTGTGGGCATGTTCTCGCTCGAACCGCCACCTGCAAATACCGCACGTGCTGCCTCAAGGGCTTTGTCAGCTTCTTCCTTGCCGTGAACCATATTCGTGAGCTCGTATGCAAGAATCTCCTTTGCCTTATTAAGCTCTGCCCCCTCCCAATTTGACATTTCGCGTAT
>JAFYPS010000157.1 GCA_017547395.1 Clostridia bacterium | reverse complement strand
TCCGCACTTTTCAAGAACTTCGCGTTCGCTTTCGCAAAGAGTAGGACTTTCATTTACTGCGGCAGGGAAAACGCCCTCAACTGCGCCGAGGATTATAACCGTGTTACGTCCGTCAATGCGTATAGTACCCGCGTCGCCGATAATAATCTGGTCCTTTGACGAGGGAATACTTGCAATATCAATTGCGGAGAAAAGGATTTTTATAAGTACCAGAAATTCTGCGGCGGTAATTTCCTCATCGCTCGATGCTTCCACAAGCGTGTCGAGCGCATCAAGAGTAATGTTCCAGAGTCTTATCGCGTCTTCAGTGCGGTCTGCGCCGAAATAGCGGACAAGGGACGGATCCTGACATCTTTCCCTGATTCCAAGCTCGTCAAGATATTCGTATACTGCACTTGCAAAGTCGGTGACGGTTTTTGCACCGTCGAGGGTATCGCAAAAGCGCATGAGCGGAAGTGCAAGCTTGCGCTTGATTTCGTTCACGTCTGCAAGCGTTTCGGGAGTTACCGCTTTTGCAGTATAACCCTCCTTTGACATTGTAAAATCTTCTCCGTCAAGATATCTTGCACGTCCGTTTACGTTCCATCTGTCGATATACTCTTCAAATACGTCGCATTCGTCGTCGCTGATACCGCACAGACCGCATTTTATATATGCGGTCATATCCGAAAGGTTGAAGTCGCCTATGTACAGTGAAAGCGCGGACAGAATAAGTCCCGTAAGCGGGAGAAGTGACGCATCTGTTTTCTTCGAAAAGAAGAACGGGATTTTGCATTTTTTCAGCAGACGGTCAACAGTGCCTGCGTAGCTTTGAGCATTTCTTGCAATTATTGCTATGTCGGAAAATGAACCGCCGTTATTAAGAACCGAGTAGATTTCTTTCAGACAGTTTTCTGCCTCTTCGTTTTTGTCATAGCATTCGACAATTTTAAGCGCGTCATTTGTATCACCGTCAAACGTTTCGCCCGAAGCGAAATTCCACATATTTTCTTTTACAAATTTGAGTGCTTCGGGAGATGGGTCGTCTGCATACTCTTCAAAAACTTCTGAAGATAGCTTTGATGATATCGAAAGAAGCTTTTTACGCGTGTCGCGACACTCTTCCATATGCGCGCCGACTCTTGAAAAGGGGAGAGTTATAGTTACGTTTACGTTTTTTGCGAGCATACGTCCGATAATCGTCATTTCCTGCTTTGTAAAGCTTACAAAGGAGTCGATATATACGTTTGCTCCTTCAAAAAAGTCATTTTCTTCGAGAAGAGATGCAAGCGTGTCAAGGTCGTCCTCGACCTCTGCGAAGTTCTTATGGAGCAGGTTCTCATATTCTGCATAGATCAGTGCAAGGTCGCCGGTTTTGTCTTTGAGCGGACCGTCGCCAAGAGAGTCCGATGCTTTTTGCAGTTCGTCGGGACTGACGGCGCAGGTTCTGAATTCGCGGCAGAGTGAACAGAGTGCCTCGAGTACCCCGCTTTGAAGATCGCCTCCGAAAACGGTGAGCATAGGGCGGAGCTTCTTTATTGCACTGTACATAATAACAGCCTTTGCACCGTCGGTTGCATATCTGTAGGTGAGCGAGCCGTAGCGACGGCAAACAAGGTTTGCAAGGCGCGAAAAACCGACCGCATCGACAAGCAGTGCGGCGGTTCGCGGGATGTATTTCATGAGCGCTTCTTCAGCGAGAAGCGCTTTCTGGTCAGGAACGATAAGGTAGGCGCGATTTCCGCCTTCAACGTCACCGCGTATTTTTTGGTATATACCTTCACGCGCTCCTCGCGTGCCATACAGCAAAGTAAGCATAGCTTTAATCCTCTTTGTTGCAAAAAACTTTTATTTCCGTTACGTTATGAATATGCGTTTTTTTCAAACGCTTTCTGAAATAGAAAAAGAAATAGTTGCGAAGAATAAAAACGTTTTCCGCTTCCTTGCGGTAGCAGACGTACATTTTTTCTTTATCACTTGTTACACCTGTTTTTTCGAGAAAGAAAGGAGAAACAACAAGCACGGTCGAGTCACTGTGTTCCGCGCACCGCTTTAAAAGCGATTCTTTTTCAAAGGCGTCTTTACCGTCGGGGATGATAAAAACAACGTCGGTTTTTAATCTTTCAAGAAGTCTGTCCGCGTTTCTTTTTCTTAAAATCAGCGTAGCGATAAGCGTAATCGCGGTTATGATCAGCAAAATAGGAATTATAAGAATAAACACCGCGGTGTAAAGAATTACAAACGCGCCCGCCTGAATGTACTGATAAAGTATGAGGAGCCAACGGAAAATACGCGTTACCCATATAGACGGTTTCAAAAACTTATATACCGACGTGTAAAAACTTTTTCCTCTTATACGCGCAAGCAGATATGCAAAGTAATTGTTTGCGCTGTAGCAGTTGCCGTCTTTTTCGGGAGAGGGTTTTGCAGCACCGCTGCTTTTCTCAAGACTGTGGAGCTTCTTTTTAAGCGCTCTGTTTTCCTTACGTAAACGGTGAAGTTCAAAATTATCAGCCATATTTCCGCCCCCCTTCTTATTTATATATACTATTATACCAAAAAATATTGTACATAGCAATTGTATATGATAAAAACCTATATATAGTTTTTTAATTGACAAAAATCGGCATATGTTGTATAATAAAATGTAATAAAATTTTTAGGAGAAACAACGATGGCGCAGAGCGACAAGAACACTGCACAATATAATAATCAAAGTATTTCAATGCTTAAAGGCGCCGACCGTGTGCGCAAACGTCCTGCGGTAATTTTCGGCTCCGACGGACTTGAAGGATGCGAGCATTCTTTTTTTGAGATACTCTCGAATTCTGTTGACGAAGCGAGAGAAGGTCACGGCAGTGAAATAGATATTACCGTATGGCGCGACCACACTATTGAAGTCGAGGACTTTGGACGCGGCGTGCCTCTTGGATATAACGAAAAGGAAAAGCGTTATAACTGGGAACTCGTTTTCTGCGAACTTTATGCGGGAGGAAAGTATTCCAATAACGATGACAATGCGGCGTATGGCTACTCGCTTGGTCTTAACGGACTTGGCGCGTGCGCAACTCAGTATTCCTCCGAGTTTATGGAGGTTGCTTCTTACGACGGTACCGACGTGCACAGAATCAGTTTTAAAAAGGGCGAGGCGGTGAGCAAACTCACGTCGGAGCCTATTGAAAAGCGCGGTAAAAAGCACGGTACAATTATACGCTGGCGTCCGGATATTGAGGTGTTTACCGATATAAATATTCCAAAGGATTCCTTCCGTGCAGTACTTCAGCAGCAGTCTGTCGTAAATGCGGGACTCAAGTTTGTGCTTAAGTTTGAAAACGAAGACGGCAAATTTGACAAGGAAGAATTCGTATACGAGAACGGTATTTCGGATTACGTCCGTGAAATAGCGAATGAAACGGCGCTTACCGAGCCTGCGCTCTGGCATCTTGAATGCAGCGGCCGCGACCGTGAGGACAAGGATGACTATAAACTCAAGGCAGATATAACGTTCTGTGTTTCCAACAAGGTAAACAGAATCGAATATTATCACAACTCGAGTTTTCTTGAGCACGGAGGTTCACCCGATAAGGCTGTGAGACTTGGTTTTGTTTATGCGCTTGACAAGTACCTTAAGTCTATAAACGCTTATAAAAAGAACGAAAGCAAGATAGGCTTTGCCGATATTGAGGATTGCCTTATTCTTATTATAAACAGTTTTTCAACCCAGACGTCCTATGAAAACCAAACGAAAAAAGCAATAACCAACGTATTTATCAAGGACGCGCTTACCGAGTTTATAAAGCATAATCTTGAGGTCTATTTTGCAGAGCACCCTAACGAGGCAGAGGTGTTTGCAAATCAGGTTATGGCTAATAAGCGAGCAAGAGAAACTGCAGAAAAAACAAGGAGCGATATCAAGAAAAAACTGCAGACAACGATGGATATTTCCAACAGAGTGGAAAAGTTTGTCGGTTGCCGTTCCAAAGACCCGTCTGTACGAGAGCTATACATCGTTGAGGGCGACAGTGCTATGGGGTCATGTAAGACTGCGCGAAATGCGGAATTTCAGGCGATAATCCCCGTAAGAGGAAAGACGCTCAACTGCCTTAAAGCATCGACAAAACGTATTTTCGAGAGCGAAATTATAACGGATCTTCTTCGCGTTATCGGATGCGGTGTTGAGTTTAAGGGCAAGGAACGCGGAGACATTTCGATGTTTGACTACGATGCGCTTCGTTGGAACAAGATTATTATCTGTACTGATGCCGATGAAGACGGTTTCCAGATCAGAACGCTTCTTCTCACGCTTTTTTATCAGCTTCTCCCTACGCTTATCGAAAAGGGAAAGATATTTATAGCGGAGTCGCCTCTTTTTGAAATCACTACCAAGAGCGAAACGTATTTTGCATATAACGAGTTTGAAAAGATTGAGATTTTAAAGAAACTTGACTCGGAGAACGTGAAATATAATCTTCAGCGTTCAAAAGGACTTGGTGAAAACGAGCCTGAGATGATGTCAAAGACGACTATGAATCCCGCTACACGCCGCCTTATCGCGGTAACTCCCACAGATGCCGCGGCAACTGAGGAAATGTTTGAACTTATGCTCGGCGACAACGTTGCACGCCGTCGCGAATATATTGCGGAAAACGGTTCAAAGTTCATTGCAATGGCAGACGTGTAATTCGTCATTTGAAATAAAAAAATGCAGTCCGAAAGGACTGCATTTTTTTGTTTAATTATTCTTTGCAAGCTGCTTTTGCAAGGTCATACCCTTCGACAATCTCTTTTGCGGGAGCGGGGGTAGCAAGGCTAACAACCACGATAGCAATTACGCCTACGATAAATGCGGGGAGAAGCTCGTAGATATTGAGGACAGTGTCTGCAAACTGTACGCGTACAACAAACTTCCATATGAATACTGTAATGCCGCCTGCGAGCATACCTGCAAGTGCGCCCCACTTGTTTGCTCTCTTCCAGAAGAGTGCTGCAAGCATTACGGGACCGAAGGTTGCGCCAAAGCCTGCCCAGGCGAACGAAACGATGGTAAATACCGAGCTTGTGGGGTCAAGCGCAAGGAAAATAGCGATAACGGATATAACGATTACCGAAACGCGCGCTACGATGAAGAGGGCTTTCTTCGACATCTTGAGCTTGAATACTTCTGCAAGCAGGTTCTGTGAAATGGAGGAGCTTGCCGCAAGAAGCTGAGAGTCTGCGGTCGACATAGTAGAGGCGAGAATACCCGCGAGTATCAGACCTGCAGTAATTGAGGGTACAAAGCCGTATTTGCTGAGTACGCTTGAAATATCAACGATAACCGTTTCAGCCGCAGAAGCAGAGTCGTATGGGCCGATAATACCGTTTTGCATAAGTGTGTAACCTATTACACCGATGATAATTGCAACAGCCATAGAGATAACTACCCAAACGCTTGCAACACGGCGGGATGTCTTGAGCTCACTCGGCTTTTCGATTGCCATAAAGCGAAGGAGAATGTGAGGCATACCAAAGTAGCCAAGTCCCCATGCAAGAGTGGATGCAACGGGAAGCGCACCGTAGCTTGCGGTAGTTCCGCTTGCAACGTTGAAGCCCTTGAAAATATCGAGGTAACCGTTAAGTCCCTTAACGTTGTCAAACACCTGATTAAAGCCGCCCGCAATACCCTCACCAAAGCCGACTACAACAAAGAGCGCAACAGTCATTATAATACTCTGAATAAAGTCGGTGGTAGATGCGGCAAGAAAACCGCCAAGAGTGCAGTAAAGAACTATAACAGTGGCGCTGAGCACCATAGCGAGAATATAGTCCATTCCGAAAAGGCTTGAGAAAAGCTTGCCGCAAGCCGCAAATCCAGAAGCAGTGTAGGGGATAAAGAAAATAGCAATGATTATTGCAGAAATAAGAGTGAGGATACGGCTCTTGTCGCCGAAACGCTTTGCAAAAAAGTCGGGAAGAGTGAAAGCGTCAAGACGGTGGCTGTAAATGCGAAGTCGCTTA
>JAFYPS010000156.1 GCA_017547395.1 Clostridia bacterium | reverse complement strand
GCGCTACAGTCACCGCTGTAAAACGCAAAAAAGACGAGATTTCACCCGGCAAACTTTATTCACTGTCGAAATTGCAGAACGTGCTTGGTAAGAAGTATAAAATGTCGATGGCAGAGAGCCTTGAAATCGTACAGAATCTTTATGAACGGGGATATCTTACCTATCCGCGTACAAATTCGGAGTATCTTGCGACTGCGGAGCAGGGAAAGGTGAAAAAGATACTTGAAAACGTGGCTGCGCTTGGCTACCCCGTGGAATTCAAGTTCAAAAAGTCTATTTTTGACGATTCCAAAATCGAGTCGCATTCTGCACTTACTCCTACGTATAAAATTCCGAAAAAGAATGAACTCAGCGAAGCGGAAAACAAGGTTTATTCAACCGTGTTCCGACGCTTTGTGGCAGTGTTCTGCTCAATTGAGTGCAAGGCTGAGAAAACCGAGATAAAAATCAATGTCGGGGATCTTGAGGAATTCACGCTTAAAGGTACGGTTATACTTGAACCGGGCTGGACAAAATACGATGATTACTCGCAAAAAGATAAGGTACTGCCGCCTCTTGAAAAAGGAGACAGCGTGAACGTTGATTTTGTTCCGCAGGAAAAAGAAACTACTCCGCCAAAGCACTATACTATTGAAACGCTGAATAACTATCTTAAAAATCCTTTCAAGGAGGAGAAAGCGGCGGCAAAGGAAAGTGCGGAGGAGAATGACGAGGAAGAGTACAAGGCTATTTTTGAGGGTCTTGAACTCGGAACCGAGGCTACAAGGACGGGTATAATAGACAATGCACGGAAGAGCGGATATATTGATCTGAAAAAAGACGTTTATTATATACTTCCAGGCGGAGAATTTTTGATACAATCTCTGCTTCAAATGGGCATTTCAATGGACAAGTATAAGACAAGCGAGCTTGGTAAGGCGCTAAAGCAGATTTTTCACGGGAATATGACTATTGACGGCGGTGTTGCACTTGCCGAGCGGGAAATCGGAGAAATATTCGAGAGGAAAGAACTTCCGATTGAAGATGATTACGATGACGGTTTTGTAGGCGAAGATATATGTGAATGTCCTTTCTGCGGAGGCAGGGTGCGCCGTACCACCTTTGGATACGGCTGCAGCAAATATAAAGAGGGATGTTCATTTACCGTTAACCGCGTAATATGCGGAAGAGTAATATCCAAGCGTAATGTGGAGAAACTCTTGAAAGAGGGCAAAACGTCGAAAATACGCGGTTTTATTTCAAAAAGCGGAAAGAGCTTTGATGCCGCGCTTAGACTTGAAGACAAAGGCGCAAAATTTGATTTTTAATGGAGGTAAATATGATTACCTACGAAGAAATAAGAAAAAATGATGCCGTAAAGGTTTATATTGAAGAAGCAAATCGCGCGCTCGGCGCACTCGGCTATACCGAGCATAGCTATGCACATGCAGGCAGGGTTGCCGATACTGCAGGAACACTTCTTTTGGATCTTGGCTATGACGCTCACACTGTTGAGCTTGCGAAAATTGCAGGATATATGCATGATATTGGCAATGTTGTCAATCGCGTTGACCATTCGCAAAGCGGAGCTGTAATGGCGTTCAGAATTCTTGATAAAATAGGTATGGAGCCGCTTGACATAGCAAGAATCGTCAGTGCCATCGGTAACCACGACGAGGGAACCGGTAAGCCCGTAAACGAGATTGCGGCAGCATTGATTATCGCAGATAAGAGTGACGTCCGTCGCAACCGCGTGCGTAACAATGATTTTTCAACTTTTGATATTCACGACCGCGTAAACTATTCTGTCAAGTCGGGAACGCTCAAACTCGATAAGGATAGCAAAACTGTGATTTTAACGCTTGAAATCGACCCTGAGTTCGGAAGCGTAATGGACTATTTTGAAATATTCCTCGGCAGAATGACGATGTGCAAAACTGCGGCGCGAACTTTAGGACTCGGATTTGGGCTTGTTATCAACGGACAGGCGGTAATATAATGAAAAAACGAGTGTTTGTAACAGGTGCATCGCGCGGAATAGGCTTTGCTATGGCAAAACTTTTTGCCGAAAAAGGCTATAAGGTTTTTGCGCTTTGGCACAGGCAAAAGGAGAACCTTGAAAACGTGGGCGACCTTGACATTACCGCGGTGCACGGTGACGTTTCTTCGCTTGAATCGATGCAAAACGTGCGCGAACAAATTGGTGAAATCGATATCCTTATCAACAATGCGGCGGTGTCGCATTTTGGACTTTTGACCGATCTTTCCGAAAAAGAGTGGGATGATATTGTTAATATAAATTTGAAATCGGTATTTCTCACTTCAAAGGCGTTTTTACCTGATATGGTTCGTCGCCATAACGGAAAAATCATAAACATTTCTTCGATTTTCGGCGTAGTCGGCGGATCGTGCGAAGTTGCATATTCAACCTCGAAAGCGGGTATGATAGGCTTTACAAAAGCTCTTGCAAAAGAGGTTGGACCGAGCGGTATAACGGTAAACTGCATTGCCCCCGGGGTTATTGAAACCGAAATGAACAAACGTCTTTCCGATGAGGATAAAGCGGCACTTGCCGAAGAAACACCGCTTGGTAGAATCGGCACACCGAATGAAGTCGCGCGCCTCGCACTTTACCTTGCCGAAGATACGTTTATTACCGGTGAGGTCATAAATATTGGCGGTGGATTTTTGCAATAAAAAACGCTCGGATTTTCCGAGCGTTTTTTCTATCTTACACTTCTTAAACCGTAAGGTTCGTATGAGGTTCCGTCTGCGATTTCCGCGGAAATAAGACGGTCGTTTTCATCGACAAGGTACTCAATTTTGTAGGATTTTATGAGCTTGTTGCAGTCGGCATAATGCTGAACTGTAACGGTGTAAATTCCGTCTTCAAACGCTTCGTCAATAAAGTCGAAAGACTGATTTTCATCGCTTGCCGTGGTGTTGATATACAGCGTCATATCCTCAACGTAAAGGTTTGATGAGAACATTTCTTTTGTGACTTCCATACCGAATTTTTCTTTTGCAATAGCGGCAAAATCGGAGAACTTAATAACGCCGTTATCTCCGTAACGGCAGCGGATGTAGTGCGCAAACTTCGGCTGGCTCCACTTGCCGAAATCCTCATAATCGTAGTACTGAGCATATGTAAGCCAGTCGAAAACAACTTGCTGCGCAAGGCTTTGGGACACTGCGACGGTTACGTTATCGCGCGGAGCTTTGACAAATTCCATATAGCAGTCTGTCGAGTCGGTGATTATCGTTTCGTACTCGCCGACCGGAAGAGTATCGATGCCGGACTCCGTCACCGTGAAGTTGAATGCCATTTTGTAGCCGTAAGCCTTGACGTCACGTATGATTTCCCAGTCTGCTATCTTGAGCGTTCCGAATTCTTCAAACTCTGAGTACCCCTCTATGAATCCGCGAAGAAAGAGTAAGCAGTTGTCGGAAAAATTTCCGTCGTAATTGAATTCGTCGAAGAGTTCAAGGGAAGTGATCGTGATTCTCTCGTCTTCCCGTATGATATGTTCTGCTTTTGTCTTGCCGTCGATCAGCTTCTCGGTAACAACGACAGGAACGCTTGACGGAGGTTGAACTTTTTCACCGCAAGACGACAAAGCAAGTGTGATAATTGCAATAATTAGAAATAATCTTTTCATTTTAGTCCCCACTAAAAAACAGCACAAAAAAAGCACCCTGAATAGGGCGCTTTTTTTATGGCGGAGAAGGAGAGATTCGATACTCTCAATGTCTTGCTGCGCAAGCCATATTTAGTTTGCGATGCAAACTAGCGAGATTTCTCTTGGTACCCTCCATCACAGCACAAAAAAAGCACCCTGAATAGGGCGCTTTTTTATGGCGGAGAAGGAGAGATTCGAACTCTCGAATTGTGTTACCAATTACGCGATTTCCAGTCGCGCGCCCTCGACCAACTAGGCGACTTCTCCTTGTTG
>JAFYPS010000019.1 GCA_017547395.1 Clostridia bacterium | reverse complement strand
TTTATAAAAGGTCGCGCAAATGGGATGTGGCTATTATTCGCATATCCGATAGCGTGAGGAGTGCCTGAATCCGGAACGCCACCTACGTAATCAATATCGTATGCAAGCCCGTTTTTGCGGTCGTTTTCAGCCATTATTTCTCCATTACGATAACGCATAGTTTCAACGTTTACTCCTTCGTAATTAGAAGTAGAATAGCCAAAATAAGACCAAAGGAATGAACAGATTTTCATCTCCTTTTCCGGTCCTGCAAGCTGTGTGATACTATCGGCGGTAAGCTCTACGATTTCTCCCGGACCGAGTTCTCTTTCGTCCTCGTATCCAAGTTTTTTGTACGCAAAAGACTCGAAGGAAGCACAATAGCCTTCCTTGCTCTTACCTATAAGCACCGGAATTCTTCCAAGAAAATCTCGTGCAGCAATAATATTGCCGTTTTCACAAAGAATGAGAATAGAAGCAGTTCCCTCTATCTCTTTTTGCGCAAATCTTATGCCTTCGGCAAAAGTCGGCTTCTGGTCAATAAGAGCAGCAATAAGCTCGTTGGAATTTACTTTTCCGCCCGTCATTGCATCAAAATGCAGTCCGCACTGAACGAGATATTTTTCTATAAGACTTTCTGCATTATTTATAATGCCAATAGTACATATAGCATACGTACCGAGCGAAGAACGTATTAAAAGCGGCTGCGGGTCTGTATCGCTGATACAACCGATTGCAGAAGTACCGCTCATTTCTTCGAAAACCTTTTCAAATTTGGTTCTAAAAGGTGAATTTTCAATATTATGTATTTTTCTCTGTAAGCCTATCTCCTTGTCATACGCAGCGATTCCTGCGCGGCGTGTGCCAAGATGTGAATGATAGTCTGTTCCAAAGAAAACGTCTGCTAAGGCATCGTGCTTACAAACAGCACCAAAAAATCCTCCCATGGGTTCTCCTTACCTGAGTATAACTATAGTTATTTGTTAAGTTCAGCAGCAACTGCCGCGTCTTTTTCAAGTACCACCGCAGCATCGCTTGCACGCTTTGCATCAAGCTTGCAGGCAAGCTCATCGTCACTTACCGCAAGAACCTGTGCCGCGAGAAGCGCGGCGTTTGCACCTCCGTTAATTGCTACTGTTGCAACAGGAATACCGGTAGGCATCTGTACCGTGGAAAGAAGTGCATCCATTCCATCAAGGTTAGAGGATTTGCACGGGATTCCGATAACCGGAAGCGTTGTATTGGCAGCAATTGCGCCCGCGAGATGTGCAGCCATTCCGGCAGCGGCAATTATAACACCAAAACCGTTAGCACGCGCATTTTTGGCAAACACGCTCGCCTCTACAGGAGTTCTGTGCGCTGAATACACATGTACTTCAAAAGGAATATCGAGCGCAGTAAGCATATCGGTAGCCTTACGAATAATCGGCAGGTCGCTGTCACTGCCCATAACAATTCCAACTTTTTTCATTTTTTCTCCATTTCGCCGCAAAGCGGTACTCGGTTTAAATTTAATAGCACACTTAAACTTAATAGCAAAGTTTACATCGATCGACTACGGTAATCGGTAAACAATACGAAATAACCGCAAGTCAATGAAAATTATAAAAGTTTAAACTTTCAGTTTTGCTTTTTCTTCACAGTAAACACATCTGTAAATACCGTTTTCTTTATCGCAAACCTTAAAGCAATGGCGAAGTTCCTGCTCCGTCTTAGTAATGCATTTTGGATTCTTGCAGTAAAGCGAATCATAAAGAAGATTCTGCAAGCTATCAGTTCGCTCCTTATTCTCAGCTTCAGCAAGCAATTTCAGAATAAGTGCCATTCGTATATATTTGCCGTTAAGCGCCTGCTTGAAATAGCATGCTCTTGGATCGTTGTCGACAGCAACGCTTATTTCGTTAACGCGCGGCAGAGGATGCAAAATACACAAATCGCTCTTAGCGTTCTCAAGTTTTTCCATATCAAGAACATAGCTGTCTTTAAGACGCTCATATTCAGACGGATCGTCAAAGCGCTCACGCTGAATTCTAGTCATATAAAGAACGTCAAGCATGGGAATCGCACCTTCAAGCGAAGTTGTTTCAGTATGAATCATTCTGTTCTTCTTAAGCACTTCTGCCTTTATATATCCGGGAAGCTTAAGTTCCTCGGGAGATATCAGAATTACACGGATACCCTTGTAACGCGAAAGTGCTGATATAAGCGAATGTACTGTTCTTCCGTATTTCAGGTCACCGCAAAAACCAACTGTAAGATTTTCGGTGCGTCCCTTCTCACGGAAGATTGTCAGAAGGTCGGTGAGGGTCTGGGTTGGGTGGCAGTGCGCGCCGTCGCCCGCATTAATAACCGGAACAGTAGCATTGACTGACGCTACGTAAGGCGCTCCTTCTTTCGGGTGGCGGATTGCCATTATATCGGCATAACAGCTGATAACCTTCGCGGTATCAGCCATACTCTCACCTTTTGCCGCAGAAGAACTGTTTGCTTCCGAAAAACCAATCACGCTTCCGCCAAGTTCAAGCATTGCTGCTTCAAAGCTAAGGCGCGTACGTGTCGATGGTTCAAAGAACAACGTCGCAAGCTTTTTACCTTTGCATCTTTCAGAATACTCTTTGGGGTTTTCGATAATATCACATGCAGTATTCATAAGTTCTGCAAGTTCTTCTACAGAAAAATCACAAATGTCAATAAGGCTTCTCATAAACAGTAAGTCCCTTCAAAGATATAAACTACGCCTTTGCTCCGTTTACTTCAAGATACTTCTTGATTCTGTCAACGTTCTCTTTATTTGCAGGATTTTCTTCAAGATATTCAATTATATCGTAAACATCAACAACAGAATAAACCGGGAAACCATACTCATCTGCAATTTCTCCCATTGCAGACTTTTCTGTCTGACCTTTTTCCTTACGGTCAACCATTACAAACGTAGCAGCAACCTTAGCGTTAAGATGTCCAAGAATACCCATACTTTCGCGAATTGCGGTACCGGCAGTAATAACGTCTTCAACTATTACAATTTCCTCGCTTTCGTTTGGAACATATCCTACAAAAACGCCGCCTTCGCCGTGATCCTTAGCCTCTTTTCTGTTGAAGAAGAAAGGAACGTCGAGTCCGTTCTTAGCAAGAGCAATAGATGCAGAAACCGCAATTGAAATTCCTTTATAAGCAGGACCGTAAAGAACAGTTCTCTTATTACCAACCTTTTCGAGATAACTCTTGGCGTAAAACTCACCGAGTTTGGAAATCTGCTCACCGGTCTTTATCTCTCCGGCATTAATAAAATACGGAATCTTTCTTCCGCTCTTTGCGGTAAAATCGCCAAATTTAAGTACTCCGGCCCCTTCGAGGAACTGTATAAACTCTCTCTTATAACTTTCCATTATCCTTCTCCTTAGTCAACAAATTCTTCAACACATCTGTTATATGCGGCAACAGGATCTTCCGCAGCAGTAATCGGTCTGCCCACTACGATGTAATCCGAGCCAATCTTTTTAGCATCAGCGGGAGTCATTACGCGCTTCTGGTCACCGATATCGCCATCAGCAAAGCGAACACCGGGAGTAATTGTGAGAAACTCTTTGCCGCATCTGTCATGAACCTTACCGGCTTCAAGAGGAGAACAAACAACTCCATCGAGACCGGCCTTTTTAGCATTAGAAGCATAATGCATAACAACCTCGTCGATAGGAGCATGAATCATAAGATCATTCTCCATACTTTCCTGATCGGTCGAAGTAAGCTGAGTAACGGCAATGAGAAGAGGTCTTGTACCGTCAGGACGAGTCAGTCCTTCAAGCGCAGCCTCCATCATACGAACAGTTCCGCCGGCATGAAGATTAGTAATATCAACATCCAATCCGGAAAGAACCGCCATAGACTTTTTAACAGTGTTGGGAATATCATGAAGCTTAAGGTCAAGAAAAATCTTGTGACCGCGTTTTTTGATTTCACGGACTATCTGCGGGCCTTCCGCATAGAAAAGTTCCATACCGATTTTCACAAAAGGCTTTCTTGCCCCTTCAAATTTATCAAGAAAATTATAAACCTGTTCTGCACTTGCAAAGTCACAAGCAACAATTACATCCTTACCCATTATAGAGCGCCTCCTATTATATCACTTAAATTATTAATCTTATACTCAGCCATAACGCGTGGCAAATCATTTATAATATCGCGGCAGGCATAAGGATTTATAAGGTTTGCAGCACCAACTTCCACTGCAGTAGCACCCGCAAGCATAAGCTCGATCACATCCTCGGCAGAAGAAACTCCTCCCATACCGACTACCGGTATCTTAACAGCTTTTGCAACCTGATAAACCATACGCACGGCTACAGGAAAAATTGCACTTCCCGAAAAACCGCCCATAGTGTTTGCAATTATCGGTTTTTTTGTACGAAGATCTATACGCATACCAAGGAGCGTGTTAATAAGGCTGATACCATCGGCACCTGCCTCTTCGCACGCCTTAGCGATTGAAACTATATCGGTAACGTTTGGCGAAAGCTTGATGATTACAGGCTTAGTAGTAACCTCTTTAACTGCTTTTGTAACAGCAGCAGCCGCATCGGGAGAGGTGCCAAAACTCATTCCACCGCCATGAACATTGGGGCAGCTTACGTTAACCTCAAGCCAACCAACCTGATCGCATGCATCAAGTTTTTCGCACGTAAATGCATAGTCTTCTATTGAAAAACCGCTGACATTTGCCATAACTTTTTTATCAAAGCATTTAGCAAGGCGCGGAAGCTCTTCGGAAATAACCTTTTCTACACCGGGGTTTTGAAGACCAACGGCATTTATCATACCTGAGGTACATTCGGCAATTCTGGGAGTAGGGTTTCCAAAACGCGGATCTTTAGTAGTACCCTTGAATGAAAACGTACCGAGCATATTAATATCATAGAGTTCAGCAAACTCATAGCCGTAACCAAACGTTCCGCTAGCAGGAATAATTGGATTATCAAGTTCAATACCGCAAAGGTTAACTCTCATTTCTCCCATATTATTTCCTCCTTCACGAGTACCGGACCGTCTTTACAAATACGCTTATTTCCGTAAAGGGTCTTGCAAGAACATCCCATACAAGCACCAAAGCCACAGCCCATTCTCTCTTCAAAACTGAACTGTCCGCTTGTTACCGAAGTATTATATATCGCTTTAAGCATAGGTTCAGGACCGCAAGTATAAAAATATGAGTAATCCATACCCTTCATAGCGTCTGTAACAAATCCCTTAACGCCCATACTTCCGTCAACGGTAGTAACCGTTACGTTTGCACCAAGCGTACGGAACTCCTCAGCGTAAAAAACTTCGCTTGCAGTATTAAAACCGAGAATTACAGAAACCTTTTTACCCTCAGCGATAAGTTTTTTGGCAAGCATATACATAGGCGGAACGCCAACTCCGCCGCCGATGAGAAGCGGATTATCACCGCTGAGAGAGATGTCGTAGCCGTTACCAAGGCCGGTAAGCACGTCTAGGCTTCCGCTCTGCATATTCTGCATCGCTTTAGTTCCCTTGCCAACAACTTTGTATATTATTGTGAGGACATCGTCTACACAGTCGCAAACCGAAATCGGTCTGCGAAGGTAGAATCCGTCAAGTTGAATATTTACAAACTGACCGGAAGCAGTAATATCCGACGTATCTCCGCGAAGGCGCATACGAAGAACATTGTCCGTAAGTTTGACGTTTTCAATAATTTCAAAAAGTCCTTGTTTCATTAGTCACCTTATGCATCAATTGTGGAAATAGTAAGAGTAGTTTCTTCAAGAACATCAAGAAGTACACGTACAGTGTCAAGCGCTGTGAAAATAGTCACGTTGTTTTCTGTTGCAAAATGACGGATTTCATAACCGTCACTCATCTGACCGACAGAAGTAGCATCGCTGGTATTAATAACGTATGCAATATGACCGAGACGAAGTGATTCTCTTATCTCATCACTACCGTCGCTTATCTTACGAAGCACGTGAGTTCTGATTCCGTTCTGCTTCAAAAAGCGAGCGGTGCCCTCTGTAGCCTCAATATTGAATCCAAGATTATAGAAGCGGCGGATAAGAGGAAGCGCTTCTTCCTTGTCCTTATCAGCAATCGTTGCAAGAACTGTACCATAATTTTGGAGATGCATTCCGGAAGCCTGGAGTGCCTTGTAAAGGGCGCGATTAAGCTTATCGTCGTATCCGATGGCCTCTCCTGTTGACTTCATTTCGGGAGAAAGATAAACGTCAAGTCCTCTGATTTTGCTTGATGAGAATACCGGAACCTTTACATACCAGCGATTCTTTTCAGCGGGATAGATATCAAAAATTCCCTGTTCTTTCAGGCTCTTACCAAGAATAACTTCTGTAGCTATGTCGGCAAGGCTGTAACCGGTCGCTTTGGAAAGGAAAGGAACTGTACGCGAAGAACGCGGATTAACCTCAATAATGAAAACGTTGTCGTCTTTATCAACGATAAACTGAATGTTGTAAAGGCCTACTATGCCAATTCCGAGACCAAGCTTCTTTGCATACTGAAGAATAGTTCCTTTTACCTTGTCAGAGATACTGAACGAAGGATAAACACTGATAGAGTCACCGCTATGAACGCCGGTGCGTTCAACAAGCTCCATAATTCCGGGAACAAATACGTCGCGACCGTCGCATATAGCGTCAATTTCAACTTCTTTACCCTGAATATACTTATCTACAAGTACAGGCTTATCTTCGTCAATCTCAACGGCAGTCTTAAGGTAGTGGCGAAGCTGATCTTCGTTTCTTACTATCTGCATTGCTCTTCCGCCAAGTACAAAACTCGGACGTACAAGAACGGGGTATCCGATTTCAGCCGCGGTTTTAACGCCGTCTTCAATTTTCGTAACCGCTCTGCCGAGAGGCTGAGGAATATTAAGTTCCTCAAGAATCTTTTCAAATCGGTCACGGTTTTCTGCTCTGTCAATAGCATCGCAGTCAGTACCGATTATCTTTACGCCACGTTCACGAAGAGGTTCTGCAAGATTGATTGCAGTTTGACCGCCGAGAGAAGCAACAACACCTTCGGGCTTCTCAAAATCAACGATGTTCATAACGTCTTCAGGAGTAAGAGGCTCGAAATAAAGTTTATCTGCAGTGGTGTAGTCGGTAGAAACGGTTTCAGGATTGTTGTTAATAATAATAGCTTCATATCCAGAACGCTTGATAGTCGCTACCGCGTGAACGGTAGAATAGTCAAATTCAACACCCTGACCGATACGGATAGGTCCTGCGCCAAGAACAACAATCTTCTTTTTGTCAGTCAAAACAGATGCATTCTCACCGCTGTAAGATGAATAAAAGTAAGGAATATACGCATTTGTATGGCAGGTATCCACCATATTGAAAACGGGAATTATGCCTTTTTCTTTGCGGAGGTTATAGACCTCGATTTCTTTCATTCCCCACAGACGTGCAATGCACTTGTCGCCAAAGCCCATCTTTTTAGCATCGGCCAAAACGTTTATATCGCCGATATTTGCAACAAGAACCTTTTCCATCTCAACGATCTTAAGAACAGACTCAAGGAAGAAAGGAGTAATCTTGGTAATATCGTGAAGTTTTTCAACGGTTATACCACGGCGCATAAGCTCAGCAATAGCAAAAATGTTGTCGTCTCTAAACTCAACGATGTAATCGAATATATCGTCAGTGTCCATTGCCGCAAACTTCGGGAGATAGAAGTGATCTGCACCGGTTTCAAGCGAGCGAACCGACTTGAGCAGACACTCTTCAAGGTTAGAACCGATACCCATAACCTCACCGGTTGCTTTCATCTGTGTTCCAAGAGTATTGAGAACGGTCGAAAACTTATCAAACGGGAATCTCGGAAGTTTTGCAACCACATAGTCGAGTCTTGGCTCAAATGCGGCATTGGTATTAGCGATAGTGATGTCTTCAAGCGCCATACCGACTGCAATTTTCGCAGTAACACGCGCTATCGGATAACCGCTCGCCTTAGAAGCAAGAGCGGAAGAACGCGAAACTCTGGGATTTACCTCGATGAGATAATACTCACTTGTATGCGGATTAAGAGCGAACTGAACGTTACATCCGCCCTCAATCTTAAGTTCGCGAATAATCTTAATCGCACTGTCATTAAGCATCTTGAGGTCATGGTCATTAAGTGTCATAATAGGCGCAACTACTATCGAGTCACCTGTATGAACACCGACAGGGTCAATGTTTTCCATTCCGCAGATAGTAATGGCGT
>JAFYPS010000155.1 GCA_017547395.1 Clostridia bacterium | reverse complement strand
GCACGCTCTTTCTTTGTCATTGAGAGAATAATAGCTTCCATATGCGCAAGAGCCTTCTCGTCGATTTTTGCATCCTTCAGTGCGCCGGGCTTTACACCGGGCATCATGCCGAGTAACTGGTCGAGCGAGCCCATATTTTTGAGCTGTGCCATTTGTTCAAGGTAATCATCAAGAGTGAAGGTAGCTTCGCGGAATTTCTTTTCGAGCTCGGCAGCTTTCTTTTCATCGTAAGCTTGTTCTGCTTTTTCGATGAGGGTAAGTACGTCTCCCATGCCGAGAATTCTCGAGGCAAGACGGTCGGGGTGAAAAGGCTCAATAGTGTCAAGCTTTTCGCCGGTTCCGATAAATTTAATCGGCTTGCCTGTAATGTGGCGGATTGAGAGAGCAGCACCGCCTCTGGTGTCGCCATCCATCTTGGTAAGAATAACACCGGTGATATCCAGAAGGTCATTGAAACTTTGAGCAACGTTAACTGCATCCTGACCTAGCATTGCATCGGCTACGAGAAGCACCTCGGTAGGTGAAACAGCTGCTTTGATGTTTTTTAGCTCTGTCATTAGCTCTTCGTCTACGTGAAGTCTACCCGCAGTGTCAACGAAAACCATATCGTATCCGTTTTTCTTGGCGTGAGCCACACCTGCTTTGGCAATCTCGACAGGTGAGATGCTTGTGCCCATATTGAAAACCGGAATTGAAAGCTGTTCGCCTACAACTTCAAGCTGTTTGATTGCCGCAGGACGATAAACGTCACATGCAACAAGTAACGGGTTCTTGCCTTTTTTCTTGTAAAAAGACGCGAGCTTTCCGCTATGAGTTGTTTTACCTGCGCCTTGCAGACCGACCATCATAATCACAGTCGGAGGAGCCGGGGCAATTTCAAGCTTCGAGTTCTCCGAGCCCATAAGGCGTATCAACTCTTCGTGGACTATTTTAATAACCTGCTGAGCAGGGAGCAGACTCTCAAGTACCTCCACGCCAACGGCGCGCTCGGTAACGGTTTTTACAAAGTCTTTAACTACCTTGAAGTTGACATCCGCCTCAAGCAGTGCGAGTTTAACCTCGCGCATACCTTCCTTGATATCCGCCTCTGTAAGCTTACCTTTGTTTTTAAACTTTTTAAAAGCGTTAGCAAGCTTGTCGCTTAAACTTTGAAACATAAATTTCTATTCTCCAATAAGTTCGAGTGCCTTGATCGATTCAATTTCGGCATTCAAACGGTCAATAATTTTCTGCTTTTCAGAGCCGCTTTCCACCATATTGCAAATATCTTTCAAATTGTTTGCAAGGGTATTGTAGGCACTGTCGAGCTTTATAAATCTACTTGCAAGACCGAGCTTGCTTTCAAGATCCATAAGAGTATCTTCTGCTTTTTTGATAATGTGGCGAACGCCTTGTCTTGTTAAATCGTTGCTTTCGGCAATTTCTGCAAGCGAGAGATCTTCATTATAATATAGATCAAGAATCGCCTGTTGCTTTTCGGTTAAAACGTCGCCGTAAAAGTCAAGTAAAAAAGAAATGTTCATATTCTTTTCAAACATTCCCGTCACCTCGCCAAATGGTGTAAAGCAAAACACTTTACAGAGTATAACATGGTAAAATCTTTTTGTCAATAGTTTTATAAAAATATATTAAAACTCTTTTCAAATAATCTTTACTATGGTATAATATAAAAAAATCTCGAAAAGGGAATGTTTATAATGAATATTACAAAAGACATTAAATATATCGGTGTAAATGACAGAGAAATAGATCTTTTTGAAGGACAGTACATAGTTCCGGATGGAATGGCATATAACTCTTATGTGATCTGCGACGAAAAAATAGCAGTTATGGATACTGTTGACGCGAGATTTGGCGATGAATGGATTGAAAATCTTGAAGCGGTTCTTGGCGGCAATACTCCGGACTACCTTATTGTTCAGCATATGGAGCCTGACCATTCTGCTAACATCGTAAAGTTTATGGAAAAATATACCGATGCAACGGTTGTTTCAAGTGATAAGGCGTTTGTTATGATGGGACAGTTCTTCGGCAAAGATTTTGCTGACAGACGAATTGTTGTGAAAGATGGCGATTCTCTTTCGCTTGGCGCACACGCCCTTACTTTTGTGGCGGCACCAATGGTACATTGGCCTGAGGTTATCGTTACTTACGACAGTTATGACAAGGTACTTTTCTCAGCGGACGGTTTCGGTAAATTCGGCGCTCTGGACGTCGAAGAGGAGTGGGCTTGTGAAGCACGCAGATATTACTTCGGCATCGTTGGTAAATACGGTGCACAGGTGCAGAAGCTTCTTAAAGCTGCGGCTACTCTCGATATTCAGATTATCTGTCCTCTTCACGGACCCGTACTTAGTGAAAATCTTGGATATTATATTGATCTTTACAATACGTGGTCTTCATATACCCCTGAAAAAGAGGGAATAACCGTCGCATACACTTCGGTTTATGGCAATACTAAGAAGGCTGTGGAACTTCTTGTTGAAGAACTTCGCGCAAACGGATGTGAGAACGTTGCCGTGCACGATCTTGCGCGTATGGATATGGCAGAGGCCGTAGAGGACGCGTTCAAGTACGGAAAGCTCGTTCTCGCTACCACAACTTATAACGGTGATATTTTCCCGTTTATGCGCGAGTTTATAAATCATCTTACCGAACGTTTGTATCAGAACAGAACTATAGGAATTATAGAAAACGGAAGTTGGGCTCCTACCGCCGCACGTATTATTAAAAAGATGTTCGAGGGCAGCAAGAATATCACTTTTACAGAGGAAGTTGCTACTCTTCGCTCGGCATTGAACGATGAAAGTGTTATGGCGATAAAGGCATTGGCAAAGGAAATTTGTCAATAATATATATTTAATGAAAGGAAAAATTATTATGAAGTACGTTTGCGATGTTTGCGGTTATGTTTATGACGAAGAACTTGGCGATCCCGATAACGGCATTGAGGCCGGCACCAAGTGGGAGGATCTTCCCGAAGATTTTGCTTGCCCGCTTTGTGGTGTAGGTAAAGACGAGTTTTCTCAGGAATAAAAATAAAAACGGCGGAATTTCCGCCGTTTTTTTATTT
>JAFYPS010000154.1 GCA_017547395.1 Clostridia bacterium | reverse complement strand
TTGTGTAGAAAAAATAGAATTTCGCCCTCGCCGGACTCCAACCGACACCTTGAAAGTAAAACTACTGACAATGCTCTATTTAAGCTATTCGGGCATATATTAAGAAAGTGTTTCAAAATCAATACTTGTATTTGAACACTACAATTATTATACCACTTTTTTGGATAATGTCAATAGTTTTTTCAAAAGAAATACGCGTTAATGTTGCACCTTGTTAATTGTATACAGTTTATGTACTGTATTTTAAGGCATTATGACACATATTTGTCGTTTTTTTGACATCTTTGTATAATATTTTGCACTACAAACAAATGAAAAATTCATAAAAAATGCACAATTGTCACTTGATCAATCAGTTGACGAGATAATTTATATCTCCGCTTAGCACAGAGAGCACGCCTCTATATGCCACTTCGGGATGCTCGCTAAAATTTTCAACCATTTTATTAAGCAGATCCGCGTTTTCTACAACGAGATTTATTTCAAGTACAGGCTCGAAATTTTCAATAACCTCACAGTGAAGGTCATATTTGCCGTCCTCTCGAAGCGTGTGCGTACATTTGAGATCGGCGCCGCGCTGTTTAAAGGAAAGCAGACGCATCGCACTCTTAAGACTTTTTTCCTTTATAATGCCAAGCAGATTGCTTTGAAGCTGCTCAACAACTACGATTCCCTTCTCCGTTATCTTGAAGTACTCGCTCTTATTTTCGGGCCTGCCATTCTCTCCGATACTCGGCTCAACAACCTCTTCGCTTACACGCAGCATCTCTATTGTTTCGGTATCAAGCAGTTCGGCAAAACATACCGCAAAATCAAAATAGCTGACAAATTCGTCCTGAACCACAATATCGCTTATGGTATTGAAGTCGAGTGGGTAATTAAGATTTTTAAGAAGATACAGAATAAATATTTTTATATCGTTTTTTTCTTTAAGCGGTGCCTGCATAAGGTCCTCCGTTTTTGTGTATTTGGGGCGAAAATGGGCAAATACCTTATCGGCATCTGCCCATTATCATTAACGCTTTTGTGTAATCTTACTCGGCGGTTTCGAGGTAATCTCTCCAGTTTTTCATGGTGAGATCGCTGAAATCCTTGAAGCCCATATAATATTCGTCAATCTTCGAGAGAACCTTGCCGTTATAAACGTAAGCATCCTTGTTGAAGAAGAGCGGAATTATAGGCATATCTTCCATAAGAAGAGCCTCTGCATCATGCAGATAAGCCGAGCGAGGAGCTCTGTCGGTTTCTGCATACGCAGATTCGATCAAAGCATTGTAAGCCTCGCTGTCGTATCCCTTGACGAAGGGAACAAGGTCATAATTATCATTCTGAATGTCTATACCGTTACCTGCAAATTCGGGAGCAAATACTGCAAGTGATGCAAAAGAATCGGTGGAAAGTGCCTGATAGTCAATGGTGATAGCATCATAATTCTGCGATGCATATGCTTCCATATATTCATCATAACCAAGAGCCTTGACAGTAACGTTAAAGCCAAGTTCTGTCCAAACGCCCTTAAGGTATTCAGCAACGGCAAGCTCAAGCGCGTTATCACGGCAGGTAAGTGTAAATCTGCCGGTTTTTCCTGCAAGCGCCTTAGCCCCTTCCATATCAGCCTCGGCAGAGATAAGATCCCCACCGTTCTTTCTGAAGCTGTCGCCAACCTTCTTATCGTACACTGCGGGCGGAACAAGTCCGGTCGCCGCCTCTGCATAGGTAACAATGTCAACGAGCGCGTTTCTGTCAATAGCCATAGACAGGGCACGTCTGTTTTCAGCGCTCTTGAAGACGCTCTTCGTGGTATTAAGCACTACGCTGTGAGTGGAAAGAAGGTCAGAAATGTTCGCCTTCTTCTCATAGTCTGCGCGCTTGGAAAGCGCAATTTCGCCGAGATAGAATATCTCACCGTTTTCATACATAGCGGTATTCTCTTCCTCGTCGGCAGCGAAGTTCACTACAAGTCTGTAGGGGGTGATGTACTTATTGATAGCATCGTTCTTAACGTCGCGGCGGTAGTATACGTTGCGCTCAAGGATAAGGGACCTTCCCTCGTTAAGCTCTCTGACGTTGAACATGCCGTTAGAGCACATTGTGGTGGTGTTTGTGCCGAAGTTCTCATATCTTTCAACCACGTCCTCGCGAAGCGGAACAAGAGCCAAGCAAGCGAGATTTTCAAGGAATCTATTGTAGTCAATTTTGCCGTTGAACTGAATCTCAAGCACATCTGTGTCTACCGCAGCAATTCCGAGGTCGTCGATAGAATTATCGCCCATCTTAACGTCGCGTGCATTTTTTATATCAAAAAGAAGCGCCGAAGCAGCGCAGGAGAACTCGGGATCAAGAATACGCTTCCACGCGTATACAATATCGTCTGCGGAAACGAGTCTTCCATCACTCCAGCTTGTTTCCTGAATGGTTATCTCCATGCGATATTCGTTCTTTTCGGGGTTTTCAAATATCTCATAGCTCTTCATAAGAGCCTTTTCGACCTTGCCGTTGTCGCCGATTCTGGTGAGACCCTCGTAAACAAGTCCGAGCACCTTGGCAGCACTGTCATCTATGTAAGCAAGCGCAGGGTCGTAATTAGTTATCTCACTGCCGATATACATATTAATTACAGCACCCTTTTCGTCATCCTTCAGTCTTTGACCGCAGCCTGCCAGAAGGGTTACGCAAAGCGCCGATATCATCAGCATGGAAATTAGTTTTTTCATAATTCTATGGTTCCTCCCTCGAGTTAAAACCTGCAATGCAGGA
>JAFYPS010000153.1 GCA_017547395.1 Clostridia bacterium | reverse complement strand
TTCACTCCTTAAAGAAATTTTTCTCCACATATAGTATATCACATTTTAAGTGAAATGCAATAAATTTTTTAAAAAAGATTTTTAATATCCCCGTGCTTGATTTTAAATAACATATATAGTATAATTATTCTGGATATATATATACCACGGAGGTGTGCCTGTGAAAAAGCGAATTTTGTTAATAGGCGGAGTTTGTACCGAGTTTGATATGAGTTTTGCAGAGTTTGCAAACGATAACAGCGAGGTCGTTGCTCCCGTTGAATATAATATTACTCCGGGCGGTGCGGCTGCAATAGGTGCAGTGGCAGTGTCGCGTCTTGGAGGAGAGGCGATTCTTTGCAGTGCGGTAGGAAAAGACGAGTACGGCAAGGAGCTTATTTCGTTTTTTGGCGAAATGGGGATTGATTCAAGATTTGTAAAAACCGTCAAAGGTGAAAAAACCGCGGTGAACGTAATTGCCGAGGATGCGTACGGAACAAGGCGCAGCTACAGAAGCACGTCACTTCTTGGCGCGATAAGCGCGGAGCAGGTAGAGGAGGCGTTTACCTGCATGCCCGATGCCGTGTACGTCAGCCTTGATATTCCTAAGGAGGCGGCTGTACGCGCGGCAGAGCTTTCAAGAGAAAAGAAGATAACCGCATTTTTTGACGGGCAGAGAATTCCCGACGATTTTCCGCTTGAAAGTCTCGGCGTTATCGATCTGCTTGCGCTTTCTCCAAAGGCGGCAGAGAATTTTACGGGCATCACTCCGCGTGATGCAAACAGCAATCTTCACTGTGCGGTTGAGCTTCACAAGACCGTTCGAGCAAAGACGTATATGTTCAAATCCGGCGTTGGCGGCGCCTTTGCATACAAGGGTAATTTTTCCTATTACGTTCCCTACGTTGACGATGCAGATGAGCGCTACGTTGACCTTCAGGTGCCTGCAATGATAGTTGAGTGCCTCAGAAGCGGAAAGAGCGTGCGCGCTATGCGCTATGCTTCTACCGTTATCGAACTCGCTTCGAAAAAAGGAAGCGCTCCGCTCGTCAACATACCAAGCGAAACCGAGGTTTTGAGATACGTGCTTGAAAATGAGATAGAGTTTTAGTAAACGGAGGAAAGGCAATGAAATTACACGTTCATTTTCTCGGCAGTACAAACGGCAAGAGAGATTTGTCCTGCTACGTTTATACTCCTGACGTTCCCGCCCGCGGAATTCTGCAGATTTCACACGGAATGTGCGACTACATTGAAAACTATGCAAAGCTTGCCGAATATTTCTGCGAGCGCGGCTTTATAGTTTGCGGAAACGACCATCTCGGTCACGGTAATACCGCAGAGGACTCGCGTGACCTCGGATATTTCGGAAGCGGCTCTTATCATACTCTTGTAAAAGACCTTCGCAAAATGAATAAATTTATACGCGCGTCGTACCCCGGCATTCCGCTTGTTATGCTCGGTCACAGTATGGGTTCGTTTCTTGCACGCGTTTACGCAGTGGAATATCCCGATACCTATGACGGAATGATTTTTGAGGGAACGATGGGCTTTGGCAGCCCCACAAAGATGGGACACGCGCTTGCTTCCACGATTGCGAAATCGCGCGGCGGACATTTCCGCAGTAAGCTTCTTTATGACCTTGCATTTCACGGATATAATGCAAAGTTTCACGGAGAGGGCGAGTTTGCATGGCTTTCGCGCGACAGGAGCGTGGGCGAGAGGTTTGAAAAGGATAAGCAGCGAAACTTTATTTTCACTGCCGACGGATATGCGGCACTTTTTGCGGCAATAACGGCAATTTCAAAGCCCGCGTGGGCAGAAAGCTACCCAAAGAGCAAGCCGACGTTTATAGTCGCGGGCGAGATGGACCCTGTCGGTGCATACGGCAAGGGACCTTGCGAGGTTTGCGACAGACTTACCGAAAACGGATGTGACAACGTGTCGCTTAAACTTTATGCGGACGCGCGTCACGAACTTCATACGGAAATTAATAAGGAAGAATTTTTCGCGGACGTAGTTTCGTGGATAGAGAAGAACAAACTGTGCAAAGAATAAAAAAAGCATTGGCGATTGTCGGCAGTACGGCAAGCGGAAAAAGTGCGCTTGCGCTTTCTGCGGCAGAGCATTTTTCGGGCGAGATAATCTCGGTTGATTCGATGCAGATATATAAATCAATGGATATAGGCACGGCAAAGCCGAGCAGTGAAGAGCTTGCCCGCGTAAAGCACCATATGATTGATATATGCCCTCCGCATACGGCAATGTCGAGCGCGGATTTTGCAGAGATGGCACTGAGCGCGGCAGAGGACGCGGAAAAACGGGGCAAGCTCCCGATTTTCTGTGGCGGAACGGGACTTTACCTTGATGCGATAATGCGCGGTGGTGCTCCCGAGGAGACCGCTGCCGATGAAAAAATCCGCGAGTCGCTTATGGAGTTTGCCAAAAACGAAGGAGCGCACGCTCTGCACGAAAGGCTCCGCGAGGTAGACTGCGAAAGTGCCGAAAAGATACATGAAAACAACGTAAAGCGAGTTGCCCGCGCGCTTGAGGTATACCTTGTAAGCGGAAAGCCGAAATCGCTATGGGACAGGGAAAGCCTTATGTGCCAAAAGGCGGTCGAGCCGTTTTGCGTGTGTCTTTCCTACCATAGCCGCGAGCGGCTTTATGAAAGAATCGACCGCCGCGTTGACGAAATGATAGAAAACGGGCTTGTCGAAGAGACCAAACGTCTGCTTGATATGGGCGTTTTCAAGAGCAATTTCACAGCGGCGGCTGCAATAGGATACAAGGAGCTTCTCCCCTACGTGCGCGGAGACGTTACGCTTGAAATTGCGGCAGAAGAATTGAAAAGGGCTACAAGACGGTATGCAAAAAGGCAGATTACCTGGTTTGGCGCAAAGGATTTTGTGCATCATTTGATGTGTGATACCGAGGACGGCGAAATGAAGCCGTTTGATGAAATTTTTGAAGAATTCTGCCGTATGGCAAAGGAAAACGGATTTTGAAATGAAAGGAAGTGAGAGTATGGACGAAAAGGAATCTGAAAAAAGACCCGACCCCGTTTTGCGCGTGCTTAAGTCGCTTGCGCGCGGGGTGCTTGTCCTTGCTCTCTTTTTCTATCTGCTGTATCACCTTACGAGCGGATTTTCCACAGAGATGAAAACTCAGGTGGTAAAACCCGTTACCGAGGCGATAAGCGTCTTTGGCAAGGGAACGGTTGTTCGCGATGAAAAGGTTATAACCTCCGGTACTTCCGGTGTGGTAAGCTATATTTACGAGGACGGCGAAAAGGTAAAAATAAATTCCAGGGTTGCAAAGGTTTATTCAAACGCGAGCGATGAGGATGCACTCTGCCGCATTGCCGAAATCGACCGCGCGATAGAACTTCTTACTCTTGCCGAGATTGACACCGATACGCGCGTTTCGGACGGTACCGCGGCAAAGCGAGAGATATCCTCACTGCTGATGAACGTATCGCAGGGAATAGGCAAAGGAGAGTATGGCAAGGTTGCATATGCCTCTGACAGAATACTCACCGAGGCGGTCCGCAGAGATACCATTCTTTCGGGCGGTGGCGGCGCAGGCGAAACGCTTGCCGCGCTCCGCGACGAGAGAAGCCGTCTTGCTGCGACTCTCGGGGGTACGGAAACCGTAGTCAAGGCGCCTTGGGCGGGGTATTTTTATTCTCATACCGACGGCGGAGAGGTAACCTTTGATTTTTCGGGCGTAAGCGGTCTTTCTCCTGCGGAATACAGAGTTAAAGCCGATATGGCGGGTACGGCGGTTGCAAATGCAGTCGGCAAAATCGTGCGCTCGCCGAAATGGTATCTTCTCCTTCCCGTAGAGGAAACGGAGGCACGCGTATTTGGGGCGGGAAAAAGCTATGACGTCGCGTTCGAGGGGGACGGAATAACCGTCAAGATGCTTCTTGAAAGCAAGAATGAGGGCGACGGTGAAAGCCTGCTCGTCTTTTCGTCAAAGCTTATGCCAAGCGGATTTTCGTTTGACCGCAGGCAAAACGTTTCGGTTGTTTCGGATACGGTCAGCGGATACAAGATTCCACTCTCCGCGCTCCGCGTGGTTGACGGATACGTCGGAGTTTACGTGCGCAGCGGAAACAATATAAAATTCCGCGCGGCGGAGCAGCTTTACGAGAGCGGTGCGTACGTTTTTTTGGCTACCGATACCGAAGGAATAACGCTTTACGCTGCGGACGAAGATGAAACCAACGATATTTACTGCAAGGGACTGTCGCTGTACGATGCGGTGATAGTCGGCGGAGCAAAGGATTTGTCACCTGACAGAATTGTGAACTGATATGAATGAATTTGAATATATAGACAGAAATCTTGAAAGAATAAGAAGTGAGGCGCAAAAAGCCGCCATGCTTTCCCCGTATGCACAGAGCTATGACATTCTGCTTGCTACAAAATATGCAACGGCTGAGGAAATAAACTATGCTCATTCAAAGGGCATAAACAAAATCGGCGAAAACCGCGTTCAAAGTCTGCTTGAAAAGTATGACAAGCTTGACCGCGACGGTCTTGATATTCACTTTATCGGAACGCTTCAGAAAAACAAGGTGAAATACATCATTGACAAGGTGTCAATGATTGAGTCGCTCGACTCGCTTTCGCTTGCCGGGGAAATTGAAAAGCAGGCGGCGAAAAAAGGCATAGTTATGGACTGTCTTATCGAGGTAAATATCGGTGGCGAAGAGGCGAAAGGCGGAATATCAAAGGATAGCGTTCTCGCGTTTGCAGATGCGCTCGATGCTTTTCCGCATATAAGACTCAGGGGGCTTATGACTATGGCTCCTAAATGCGAGAAAATCGACGATTATCGTAAATATTTTAAAGAAAGTTACAATATTTTTATTGACATTTGCGAAAAAAAACTTCATAATGTAAATAGGAGTATTCTATCTATGGGTATGAGTGAAAGTTTTACTGCGGCACTTGCCGAGGGAGCGACGCTCATCCGTGTGGGTAGAGCCGCTTTTACAAAGTAAAAAATAAAAATATATAAATGGTTTTTGGAGGAACGAAAATGGGATTTTTCGGAGATATCAAGGATAAGTTTACAAAGGATACATATGAAGACAACGGTTATATGTATGAAGATGCCGATGAGGGCGCTCCTTACTATGACGACGTAGCTCCCGATATGGACGGTGCTGATAATTCTGCTACCATCGGTGGCAGCGGTTACGATATTATGGGCGGCGGCAGTGCAATCGAGCTTAAGGTTGTTAAGCCCCAGAGCTTTGAGGATTCCGCACAGGTTGCAGATCACCTTCTCTCCAAGCGCACCGTAGTTCTCAATCTTGAGGATACGAACAAAGAGGCAGCAAGAAGAATTCTTGACTTCCTTACCGGCGTTGCTTACTCTCTCTGCGGCAATATCAAGAAGGTTGCTAACAGCGCATTCGTTGTTACTCCCTCTAACGTTGACGTCAGCGAAGGACAGATTAAGCAGAAGGCTGCTCCCGCTGCAGAGGAAATTGCAGAATAATATGAGTTTTAAACCGCACCGCTTTTGCGGTGCGGCTTTTTCATAGATATGGGGAAAGAGAAATTAAAGGTTACGGTACCAATCCCTCCGTCATTTTCGTACCGAAAACGCCACCTCCCTTTACACAAGGGAGGCTAAAATAAGATGAAACCGAGGCTCCCTTGTGCAAAGGGAGCTGTCAGCGCGAGGGGTCCTCAAAATGCGCTTTGCGCGTTTTGGGGTTCGAGCATAGCTGACTGAGGGATTGTTTCCTCTCATAAGCCTTTAATCTACTGTATAATTTTATGAATTACAAAGACAGCGAAGAATTCAGAATCCTTTGCAAGCGTGCGGACGAGCTTTTCGGGCGCGCTGTGGGCGACATAACTTCGGGGACTTTCTTAAATCCCGCGGAGCAGTTCTTTCTTGAAAAGTATCTCCGAGAAAAGGGACTTATGCACCGTGCGCTGTTTTTCGGAGGCGCAAAGGGTGCGATTCGCAAAAAGCTTTTCGCGCTTCCCGAATACATCACAATGCTTTGCGAGGACGATGACCTTTACGGTGCCGCGGTAAGCTTTCTCGGTGAAGACGCTTTCGGCGACATCAGCGTGCTTAAGATTTCGGGCGGCGGATTCCGCGATTTCACGCACCGTGATTATCTTGGCGGAATACTTTCTCTTGGGCTTGACCGCGCAAATATCGGAGATATCGTACCGATTGACGATTACTCGGCGTACATTTTCGTTAGCCGAAAGGTTGCGGCCTTTCTTACCGACGGGGATTTTTCCTCGGACGGCGGCATAAGAATAGCGAAGGACAAGGTTAAAATTACGCGAACAAAGCTTCCTCCCGATTTCGTTATCGAGCAGAAGTTCAAGGCGATAAGCGATACCGTCGCATCCGAAAGACTTGACTGTATCGTTGCGGCGCTCTGCAATCTCTCGAGAGAGCACGCAAAGGAAAAGATTTTAATAGGCGACGTTGACAGAAACTATGAAACTGCAACCGAAATCAGTACGTCCGTAGAGGCGGGCGACCATATAAGCATACGCGGCGTGGGAAAGTTTCTTATAGAGTCGGTCAAGGACCCGACTAAAAAAGGTCGGATTCGTCTTTTGGCAAAAAAGTTTGTGTAAAGGGGTGAGCGAATGTCGCTTTCCGATAAGATAAAAGATATAAAGTTTTCAAAAAGCGTGGCAGGCTACTCGACAAAAGAGGTTGACGGCTTTCTTGACGAAATTGTTTCTGCCGTAATGGAGCAAGAGAAAGAGATATCTGCTCTTTGCGCAAAGACCGAGGCGTATGAAAACCGCGCAAAGGATATTGAGAAAAAGGAAAAGGCTGCAGCCGACACGCTTGAGGACGCCAAAAACGAGGCGCGCAGAATTATAGGCGAAGCCGAGAAAAAGGCGGAGCATATAGTTGCCGCAGGCGAGGGTGCGGCAGATGAAAAAAGAGCGGCGGCTGAAAAAGCTGCAGCGGAAATCATCACTGCTGCCGATAATAAGGGCAAGGAGATTCTGTTAGCCGCGAAAAACGAAGCGGAAAGAATCAACGAAACGGTAGCGGCTCTTGTCGGTGAATATGAGGAATTTGAAGCAAAGTTCCGCACCGAAGTTGCAAAAACCGTTAAAAATCTTGCCGACATAAGAAGCAGTGCACCGAAAACCGAAAAAGCGGAAAAAACCGAAAAGAAACCCGAAGAGCCTGTTAAAGCGGAGCCTTCGGTTCCAGACACTCAGGATTTTGAGTTTGTGGGCGGCAGACGTGTCCCGAGCGAAGCGACAAAAGAGATGCCACGCCGCAAGCTTTACGATACCCTTACGGTTACATATGACAATGAGGATGATTTTGCCGATATAAAGGAATTTCTCGGCAAAAAGGAAATAAAAAATCCTACTGATTTTTAATACAAAAGGTTTGGAGAGCGCGAGAACCTTTCCTCAAAAGGTTCTCGTGAAAACTGATTATGACCGTATATATTTATATAATACTTCTCGTGTGTGTGCTTGACCAGCTTACAAAGCTGTATGCGATGGACGTTATCGCTGCGGCAAACAATTTAGCGGCAGGCGAAATAACCGCAGGCCTTACAAAGCCTGTAATTAAAGACGTTTTACACCTGACGTACATCGAAAATTCGGGAATGTCCTTCGGACTTCTCAGCGAGCATCGCTTAGTGTTTATGGTACTTTCCACTGTTGGAATAGCGGTGCTTTTTGCCTATCTCGTTTATCTTAAGGGAGAGGACAGACTGCTTTCTGTTTCGCTTTCGCTTATGATTGGCGGCGGAATAGGAAATATGTTTGACCGCATTATTCTCGGATACGTTGTGGACTTCGTTGACTTCTGCTATTTTGACTTCTGGAAATGGATATTCAATTTTGCCGATACCTGCATATGCATAGGTGCCGCACTGATGCTGATTGCGGTTCTTGCTTCTTATATAAAGGAGAAGAATAATGCGTGAGTACGTTACAGTCGGAGAAAACGACGTCGGCAAGCGCGCGGACGTCTTTTTGTCGGAGCATTTTTCGGTAACGCGTACGGCTGCTGCAAGACTTCTTGACGAGGGTGCAGCGCTTGTCAACGAGTCTGCCTCTGCAAAGAACCGCAAGCTTAAAGCCGGCGACACGGTTTCACTTGAGCTTCCGCCCGTAAAGGAAACCGAAACGCTTCCCCAAAACATTCCGCTTTCGATAGTCTATGAGGACGATGATATAGCCGTTATCGATAAGCCTAAAGGGATGGTTGTTCACCCCGCGGCGGGAAACGAGGACGGAACACTTGTAAACGCGCTTCTTTATCATATGGGCGAACGCCTTTCGGGTATCGGGGGAGAACTGCGTCCGGGCATTGTTCACAGAATTGACAAGGATACGAGCGGACTGCTTGTAATTGCAAAAAACGATTTTGCGCATAATATTCTTTCGGAGGGGCTTAAGACCCATTCGATTGACAGAGAATATATGGCGGTGGCTTCGGGTAACTTCAGGGATGATAGCGGCACTGTCAATAAACCGATAGACCGTAACCCCAAGGACCGCAAGAAAATGGCGGTTGTTGCAGGCGGCCGCGAGGCGATAACACATTATACCGTTGCGGAAAGATTCGGACAGTATACCTTGCTTAAAGTAAAGCTCGAAACAGGCAGAACGCATCAGATACGCGTTCATATGTCGTCTATAGGGCATCCGCTTCTCGGAGACGAGGTTTACGGCGGAAAGGCGAATCTTAAAATTCATCTCGAGGGGCAGACGTTGCATGCATACCGTCTCACGCTCACGCATCCGCGCACGGGCGAGCTTATGACTTTTGAAAGTCCGCTCCCCGAATATTTTGAAAAGATATTGGAAAAGTTGAGAAAACTGTAGGTTGTTTTTGGGCTTCAGCCCAAAAACTTCATTAATTCTGCATTTTACATTTTGCATTCTGCATTATGCGACTTCGTCGCATAAATATTTACCCTAAGGAGAGAATTATGCACAAAAAACGGCTTTCGCCGGTTCAGCTTATTACGCTCAGCTTTGCGGCGCTTGTGATGTGCGGCGCACTGCTGCTTATGCTCCCGATTTCGTCAAGAAACGGCGCAAGCGTGCCGCTTATAAATGCACTTTTTACCTCGACGAGTGCAGCCTGCGTTACGGGACTTGTCGTTTACGACACCTTTGCACAGTGGACACCCTTCGGGCAGACGGTTATAATCTGCCTTATACAGATTGGCGGCATCGGAATAATCACTCTTGCGATGTATCTTCTGTCAATGCTCGGTGCAAAGGTTGGTATGCGTAATATGTTTGCGCTTAAGGAGTCTATCGGCGCTGAATCTACCGCGGGTATTATGAGGATGACGAGATTTATTGCATACGGTATTCTTTTGCAGGAATTTGTCGGTGCGCTTTTGCTGATGCCCGTACTTATTCCCGAGTTTGGTGCCGTGCGCGGTATACTTTACTCTTTCTTCCATTCTATAAGTGCATTCTGCAACGCCGGCTTTGACCTTATGAGCTCCGCTGGCTCCTCGTCACTTTCGAAATTCGGCGGAAATCTGTATTTCAACCTTGTGATATGCCTTCTTGTAACCTTTGGAGGACTTGGCTTTTTCGTGTGGCTTGACCTGATTAAAACCCGTTTCCGTTTTTCAAAATTTGCGCTCCATACGAAAATCGTCGTAGTAAGCTCGCTTATACTTACCTTCGGCGGTGCGCTTGTTTTCTTCATATTATTTTATAATAGCGAAGCGGCAGTCGGTATGAGTGCTTACGAAAAGGGAATAGCCGCCATCTTTCAGTCTGTAAGCGCAAGAACTGCCGGATTTTGCACGGTGGATCTTTCGAAAATCGGCGGAGCTGCTCAGGTGCTTATGATGGCGCTTATGCTTGTCGGAGGCTCGTCGGGTTCGACGGCGGGCGGTATGAAAACAACTACCCTTGCGGCGACGGTGCTGCTCGTGCGCTCGATATTTCAGGGCAAAGAAGACGTCGAGGTGTTCGGCAGACGTATCGACCGTTCGGTTATTCGCACGGCTATTGCGATATTTGTACTCTATCTCGGACTTGCACTCGGAAGCGGTGTTGCTATAAGCGCGATTGAGGGCGCGGATATTGTTACCTGCCTTTTTGAAACGTTTTCGGCGGTTGCGACCGTAGGCCTCAGCCTGTCGCTTTCTCCGACGCTTTCCGTAGCTTCAAAAATTATAGTGATATGTCTTATGTTCATAGGCAGAGTAGGCGGACTTACCGTTTTGTTCTCGCTTTCGGGAAAAACCGACAAGCCTGTAGGAAGATACCCTGCTGAGAATATAACGGTCGGATAAGGAGAAAAGATGAAAAATATACTTATAATAGGACTCGGACGTTTCGGTTCGGCACTTGTACGTCCGATGAGCGAACTTGGAAATCAGGTTGTCGTGTGCGATATTGATGAAGAAAATATTGCAAAGGTGCTTCCGTTTACGGCAGGGGCAAAAATCGGAGACTGCACAAACGAAAAATTTATAGCCTCTCTTGGCGTAGAGGATTTTGATATGGTCTTCGTCACTATAGGCGAGAGCATTCAGTCGTCGCTTGTGGCGGTTACGCTTCTTAAAGATAACGGGGCAAAGTGCATTTGCGCAAAGGCGGGCAGCGAGATGCACGAAAAACTGCTTTTGCGCCTTGGCGCAGACAAGGTTTTCTTCCCCGAGCGCGATGCGGGTATTCGCGTTGCCAATATTTACGGAAGAGAATCTGTGTTTGAATGTATAACGCTTGACGAAGGCTATTCCGTATATGAAATCGCAGTTCCTGCAGAGTGGATAGGCAGGAGCGTAAAAACCCTCAACGTCCGCGCAAACTACGGCGTTAACATTATCGGTATCAAGCGAAGCGGCGACAAAGCTATTAACCCAAGCGTCAGCCCCGACTATTGCTTTGCAAAGGGAGACGTCGTAATGCTTGTCGGAGATGCGGAAAGATTCACAAATTTGATGAAATAATGAATAAAAATGCACATATTATGTATAAAACTGCATAATATGTGCATTTTGCACTAAAAGCGCGGTGTAAGCTTCGAAATTTTTGACATTTTTTAAACATTTTTTTGTTGACTTATCAACGAAAAAATAGTAAAATTACTTCATATTAACCTTATGTCAAAAAAAGGTTATGCAAATATGAATTTTTATTTATTTCAGGAGGAAAGAATCATGAAAAAGATTCTCGCACTCGTACTTGTTGCAGTTATGGCACTTTCTACCTTCGCAGCATGTGGCGAAACCGACACCCCCGCAGTTACCAACACACCTGCAGTTAACGATGACGTTGTTGCAGATGCAGGCACCCTTAAGATTGGCGGCATTGGCCCTACCACCGGCGTTGCAGCTATTTACGGTACTGCAGTTATGAAGGCTATACAGCTTGCAGTTGATGAAATCAACGCAGCAGGCGGCGTAAACGGTATGAAGATTGAAGCTATGTGGCAGGATGACGAGCACAACGCTGAAAAGGCAGTTAACGCTTATCAGACCCTTATGGACCAGGGTATGCAGGTACTTATCGGTACCGTTACCTCTGCTCCCTGTATCGCAGTTGTAGCTGAAGCTGAGCTTGACAACATCTTTATGCTCACTCCCTCCGGCTCTGCAGTTGATGCAATCGCAGCTCCCAACGCTTACCGCGTATGTTTCTCCGACCCTAACCAGGGTATCGGTGCAGCAACCTACATCAAGGACAACAACCTTGCTTCCAAGGTAGCTGTTATCTACAACGTATCTGACCCCTATTCTAACGGTATTTACGAGAAGTTCGCAGCACAGGCTCAGACAAACGGTCTTGAGATCGTAGCTGCTGAGGCGTTCACCAACGACTCTGCTACCGACTTCAGCGTACAGATTCAGAAGGTTAAGGAGAGCGGTGCAGACCTTCTCTTCCTCCCCATTTACTATGAAGCAGCAGCTCTTATTCTCGACCAGGCAAACTCTGCAGGTCTTGACATTAAGTACTTCGGTTGCGACGGTCTTGACGGCGTTATCGACCAGCTCGGCGACAAGGCAGACCTTGCTGAAGGCGTAATGCTTCTTACTCCTTTCGCAGCAGACGCTACCGACGACAAGACTGTAGCATTCACCGCTGCATACAAGGCTGCATACAATAACGAAACTCCCAACCAGTTTGCAGCAGACGCATACGATGCAGTTTACATTGTTAAGGCTGCTATCGAGGCTGCAGGCATTACCTCTGCTGACATTGATTGCTCCGATCTTTGCGATGCAATTATGGAGCAGATGGCTACTCTCAAGTTCGACGGCGTTACCGGTCTTATGACTTGGGACGAGAACGGCGAACCCACCAAGGTGCCTAAGGCAATGGTAATCAAGGACGGCGCTTACGCTGCAATGTAATTTACTATTGCATTTTGTAAAAAAATATGTTAGAATAATTAGGCTATTGTAAAATAGCCTAATTATTTTTAATTTTCGATTATCTATTTAAGGAGCAGAAAAATGAGCAGCTTTATTTCATTTTTAATAGGCGGCATTAGCCTTGGCAGCATTTACGCGCTCATCGCTCTGGGTTACACCATGGTTTACGGTATTGCCAAGATGCTTAACTTCGCTCACGGTGACGTTATTATGATTGGCGGATACGTTTCCTGGCTGGTGCTTTCAAGTCTCGGTCTTCCCGTGTGGCTTGCTATTATTTGCGCTATTCTTGTGTGTGTTATCCTTGGCGTTGTTATAGAGAAAGTCGCGTACAAGCCTCTTCGTACCGCGACACCCCTTGCGGTGCTTATTACCGCTATCGGTGTCAGCTATCTGCTCCAGAACGTCGCACTTCTCACCTTCGGTCCTGCGTCCAAAACCTATGATTCGGTAGTTCCTGCAGGACTCAAGCTTTCCGTTGGATCGGTTGACATTACGGGAGAAACCGTCGTTACCATTGCAGTAACGGTTGTAATTATGATTTGTCTCACACTTTTCGTTAACCATACCAAGAGCGGTAAGGCTATGCTTGCCGTTTCCGAGGACAAGGGTGCGGCACAGCTTATGGGTATTAACGTAAACAAGACTATTTCGCTTACGTTTGCTATCGGTTCTGCGCTTGCTGCGGTTGCGGGTATTCTTATGTGCTCCACGTATCCTCAGATCGGACCTTACACCGGCGCAATGCCCGGTATCAAGGCGTTTACCGCGGCGGTTTTCGGCGGCATCGGCTCCATTCCCGGCGCGATGATAGGCGGCGTAGTTCTCGGTATCATAGAGAATCTCAGCAAGGCGTATATTTCTTCCCAGCTTTCCGACGCTATCGTGTTTGCAGTGCTTATCATTGTATTGCTCGTTAAGCCGACCGGTCTTCTCGGTAAGAAGATAAACGAGAAAGTATAAGGTGAACGGTATGAAAATTTCCTTTACTAAAAATGCAAAAGATCGCTATATAACCTACGGTCTTATTGCTATTATAACTATTGCTGTTCAGCTTTTTATCACCTACGGTGATGCAAGCCGTGCATTCAAGGCTTTGCTTGTGCCTACCTGCGTGTACGTTCTTGCCGCTATTTCGCTTAACCTTGTTGTAGGTGTTTCGGGCGAACTCAGCCTTGGTCAGGCGGGCTTTATGTGTATCGGTGCATATGTTGGTGCAACCTTCTCCGTTATGACCGAAAAGATTATTGAAAACGGTGCTATCCGTTTCCCGATTGCACTTTTGCTCGGTGGCATTGTTGCGGCGGTTTTCGGCTTCCTTATCGGTATTCCCGTACTTCGTCTCCGCGGTGACTATCTTGCTATAGTTACACTTGCCTTCGGCGAAATTATCAAGAGCATTTGCGGTAACCTCTATCTTTCCTCTGATAAAAACGGTTTGTTTGTTGCTCTTGACGTAAAGGCGAAGAGTGCTCACGTGTTTGACGTTGCGACTCAGCGCGATTATATCAACGGTGCACTCGGTATTTCCAAGATTCCGAGAAGCTCCAACATCTCGCTTAACGAATGGGCGTTTGTTGTTTGTATGGTTGTAATCCTCGTTGCGATGATTGTTATGCTTAACTTCATCGACTCTAAGCAGGGCCGTGCAGTTATGGCTGCCCGCGACAACCGTATTGCAGCAGAGGCAATGGGCGTTAACGTAACCCGCGCCAAGATGACCGCATTCGTTATGTCTGCATTCTTTGCAGGCGTTGCAGGCGTACTTTATTCCCACAACTACAATTCGCTCGACACCTCGAACTTTGACTATAACCAGTCTATCCTTATCCTTGTATTCGTGGTGCTCGGCGGTATGACAAAGATGCGTAACGTAATGATTTCCACAATTATTCTTTACGTGCTTCCCGAGGCGCTCAGAAGCCTCAATAAGTGGCGTATGCTTATCTACGCAATAATTCTCATTGCTATGATGCTTATCAACAACAGCGCCGCTGTTAAGAAACTCCTTGAAAAAATCAAGGCTAAGACTGCAAAGAATGCAGGAGGTGAGGCGTAATGGCAATTCTTGAAACACGCGACCTTTCTATTCAGTTCGGCGGTCTTAAGGCTGTAAGCCATCTTGACCTCACTATTGAAAAGGGCGAACTTTACGGTCTTATCGGCCCTAACGGTGCGGGCAAGACAACCGTATTCAATATGCTTACCGGCGTGTACCAGCCGACAGGCGGCACCATTCATCTTGACGGTGTACGTCTTAACGGAAAGAAGCCTGTTGAAATCAACAAGCTCGGTATTGCGCGTACGTTCCAGAACATCCGTCTTTTCGGAAAGATGAGCGTGCTTGACAACGTTAAGGTGGGCTTTGGTAACAGCATAAAATACACACTTCTTGAGAGTATTTTCCACATTGGCAGATATCGCAAGAATGAAAAAGAGATAACCGCAAAGGCGATTGAACTGCTCAAGGTGTTCGACCTCGATTCCGAGAAGGACACTCTTGCATCCAACCTTCCTTACGGTAAGCAGAGAAAGCTTGAGATCGCGCGTGCTATGGCGACGAACCCCAAACTTCTGCTTCTCGACGAGCCTGCAGCGGGTATGAACCCTAATGAAACCGCAGAGCTTATGAACACCATTCGCTTTGTTCGCGATACCTTTGATATGACCGTGCTTCTTATTGAGCACGATATGAAGCTTGTCGGCGGCATTTGTGAGAAGGTTACCGTACTTAACTTCGGTACCGAGCTTGCAAAGGGCGAAACCTCCGAGGTCCTCCACGATCCTCGCGTTATAACTGCTTATATAGGGGAGGACGAGTAAGATGTTAAAGGTTGAAAATATTCAGGTTTATTACGGTATGATAAACGCCATCAAGGGAGTTTCCTTTGAGGTTAACGAGGGCGAGATAATCGCGCTTATCGGTGCTAACGGCGCAGGTAAAACTACCATTCTTCATACCATTACGGGTCTCGTTTCTCCAAAGAGCGGTCACGTTCTCTTTGAGGGAAATGACCTCACGAAGATTCCTCCTCATCAAATAGTTTATCTCGGTATGGCACACGTTCCCGAGGGACGTAGAATTTTCCAGCAGCTTACGGTTTATGAAAACCTCAAGCTCGGAGCATTTTCCATCACCGACAAGGAGCAGATTGAGAAGAATCTCAACTACGTTTATATGCACTTCCCGAGACTTGCCGAGCGTAAGAATCAGATTGCCGGCACTCTTTCGGGCGGTGAGCAGCAGATGCTTGCTATGGGACGCGCGCTTATGTCAAATCCTAAGATTTTGCTTATGGACGAGCCTTCCATGGGCCTTTCACCGCTGCTTGTAAACGAAATTTTCAAGATTATTTCCGAGGTTTCAAAGGACGGTACTACGGTTCTTCTCGTAGAGCAGAATGCAAAGAAGGCACTTTCTATTGCCGACCGCGCATACGTACTTGAAACGGGCAATATCGTTATGGAAGGAAAGGCAAGCGAACTGCTTGACAATCCGAGAATCCGTGCGGCATATCTTGGTGAGTAAATAAGGAAAAGGGCGCTTTTCAAAGCGCCCTTGCTTTTTGTGAGGCTTGATTTTGAAAAACGAAATTAAAAAAGCATTGAAAGACACCGTTCCCGTGCTTTCGGGATATCTTGTGCTTGGTATGGGATTCGGCGTTATAATGCAGTCGAGCGGCTATGGCTTCTGGCTTGTGCTTGCGATGAGTGCGCTTATTTACGCGGGGTCTATGCAGTATCTTGCCGTTGACCTGATGTGCGGCGGCGCATCGCTTATTTCTGCGGCGCTTACCACGCTTATGGTAAATGCGCGGCATCTTTTTTACGGTATCTCTATGGTTGATAAGTATAAGGGGACGGGAAAAAAGAAGCCGTATCTTATTTTTGCGCTCACAGACGAAACGTATTCGCTCGTTTGCAGCGGCAACGAGGATAAAAGTGATGAGGAACGCCACCGCTACTGTTTTCTTGTGTCTCTGTTCAATCACATTTATTGGGTTGCCGGCAGCGTTGTCGGTGCGCTTCTCGGAGAAATCATACCTTTTTCTACCGAGGGCATTGATTTTGCGCTTACGGCACTGTTCGTAACTGTCTTTGTGGAGCAGTGGAAGAGTACGAAAAACCATATTCCCGCGATTGTAGGCGTGTGTGCGTCCGTTGTCAGCCTGCTTGTTTTCGGTGCGGGCGGGTTTCTTATACCGGCTATGCTGCTCATCACGTTGTTACTCTCCCTGCCAAGACTCTTTAAAAAGGGGGTAAAACGCGATGAATGAATGGCTGATGGTTGCCGTAATAAGCGCGGTTACGGTGCTGCTTCGCTTTTTGCCTTTTATAATTTTCGGTAACCGTAAGACTCCCGAGTTTGTTTTGTATCTTGGAAGAGTTCTTCCTTTTGCGGTGATGGGAATGCTTTGTGTGTACTGCCTTAAAGGGGTGTCGCTTTTGACGTTCCCGTACGGCATTGCTGAATTTTTATCCGTTTTGGCGGTGGTGCTTCTCCACCTTTGGAAAAGACAAACTTTGCTGTCGATTGCGGGAGGAACGGCGTGTTATATGCTGCTCGTTCAGCTCGTGTTTTGAATAAAAAGTGAATAAAAATGCATAAATGTTGCAAAAAATGAATTTTCTGTCATCTTTTCCTCTAAATGTCTTGACAAACATTTGTCGCAGTAATATAATGTAACACATAGCAATTCGTTGCTCTTACTTCTGTTCGAAAATGCACGGACCGAGGGAAAAATAAAATTTTTTTCGAGGTACAAAACAATGAAAAAACTTATAGCGATTATCCTTTCCGTTCTTGTCGTGATGACCGCCTTTGCTTTTGCAGGCTGCGGCGAAACAGATGACGGTACTTATTCCGTAGGTATCGTTCAGCTCGTTCAGCACGATGCTCTTGATCAGGCTACCGAAGGCTTTAAAGCGGCGCTTACCGAAAAACTCGGTGACAAGGTAAAGTTTGATTATCAGAACGCGTCCGGTGACGTTGCTACTTGCTCCACCATCGTTGACAAGTTCGTAACCAATAAAGTGGATCTTATTATGGCAAACGCTACTCCCGCAGTTCAGGCTGCCAAGGAGGCTACTGCAACAATTCCCGTAGTCGGCACTTCTGTTACCGACTATGCCGGCTCTTCTCTTGTTGCTTCTAACGATGCCCCCGGCGGAAACATCACCGGTGCATCCGATATGAATGCGGTAACAAACCAGATGCAGCTTATCAAGACCTTTGCTCCCGATGCAAAGAACGTTGGTATCGTTTATTGCTCCGCTGAGGATAACTCCAAGCTTCAGTTTGAAGAAGCAAAGGAAATCTTCGAGGCTGACGGCTACACCGTTAACGGCTATGCTGTTGCAGACGTAAACGAGCTTATTGCAGTTGTTGATGCAGCAGTTGCAGAGAACGATGTTTTCTATGAACCTACCGATAACCTTGTTGCTGCAAATATGGAAGTACTCAAGAATGCGGCGGTTCCTGCAGGCAAGGTTATTATCTGCGGCGAAGAGTCTATGTGTAATGCCGGCGGCGTTGCTTCTTACAGCGTTAACTACTTTGACGTAGGATACGAAGCAGGTCTCATGGCTTATGAGATTCTTGCAAACAATGCAAATCCCGCAGAGATGCCCATTAAGATTTTCTCCGCTGACGAACTTACCCTTATTCAGAATAAGGAAATTATGGCGGCTATGGGCATTACTCCTATCGCAGAATAATTAAATACGGATTCATAAGGGGCTTCGCCCCCTTATGAATTTTTGTATGTTTGAGGTTTTCTATGGATTTTTTGATTTCGATGTTTAACAGTCTTCCCGGTGTTGCCGCCGAGGGATTGTTTTATGGCATTTTCGCACTTGGCGTATATATTACGTACAAGGTGCTTGACGTTGCCGACCTTACTGTCGACGCTTCAATAGTTACCGGATGTGCAGTTACGGTTATATGCATTAAATACGGTGTGCATCCTTTCTTTGCAGTGTTTATTGCTTTTCTTGCGGGTATGTGTGCAGGAAGCCTCACGGGCTTTTTTCACACGGTGCTTAAGATTCCGGCAATACTTGCAGGTATTCTTTCGCAGTTCTCGCTCTATACCATAAATATGATTATTATGGGCGCTCAGGCGTATCTTGTTACCGACGGTACAAACCGTGCGCCTATTCCGATGTCGCCTACCGCTTATGCCAGCGTTTCAGACTATCCGCTTATAGTTTCCTCGCGCGATAAGACCGCGGCTATGTTGGTTGGTTTCGCATTTGTTGCGGCGATTATCGGTATTCTTTACTGGTTCTTCGGTACCGAGTTCGGATGCTCCCTCCGCGCTACCGGCGCAAACTCCAAGATGGCGCGCGCTCAGGGTATCAATACCAATTTTGCTATCGTTTTCGGGCTTATGATTTCTAACGGTCTCGTAGCACTTGCCGGCGGTTTGCTTGCACAGTTTACGGGCGGCTCCAATATCACGTTTGGCGCAGGCGCAATCGTTATCGGTCTTGCATCCGTAGTTATCGGAAGCGTTTTGTGCGATGCGATTTTCAAAAAAGGTGCAAACTTTGCCGTAAAACTTGCTTTTGTTGTAGTCGGCTCTATCGTTTATTCGCTCATCAAGCGCTTTGTTATCAACGCAGGTCTTGATACAAACTTCTTGAAGCTTATTTCGGCGGTTATCGTTGCTATATTCCTGTCTGCACCTAACTTTAAGACGAATAGGACTCATAAGAAAAAGAAGGAGGTAAAGGCAGATGCTTGAACTTAAAAATATCTGTAAAACCTTCTATCCCGGCACCGTAAACGAGCGCGTAGCACTTGACAACGTTTCGCTTACTCTTAACGACGGAGACGTTGTTACCGTTATAGGCGGTAACGGAGCGGGTAAATCCACACTTCTAAATATGATTTCGGGAACTCTTCCCGTAGATGACGGCACCATTGAGATTGACGGACACGACATTACCCATTATCCCGAGCACAAGAGAGCAAAGTTCCTCGGACGCGTTTTCCAGGATCCTATGACGGGTACTGCGGCAAGTATGGGTATTGACGAGAACCTTGCACTCGCATTCCGTCGCGGCAAGCGTCGCGGACTCGGTTGGGGAATTACCAAGAAAGAGCGTGACGGCTATGCGGCGAAGCTTGCAGAGTTCGGCCTCGGACTTGACAGCCGCATCACTGCTAAAGTCGGTCTGCTTTCCGGCGGTCAGCGTCAGGTTCTTACGCTGCTTATGGCTACAATAAAGCAGCCGAAGCTTCTTCTTCTTGACGAGCACACTGCGGCACTTGACCCCAAGACTGCAAAGCTTGTGCTTGAGGCAACCGATAAAATAATCAAGGAAAACAAGCTTACCGCAATTATGATCACTCATAATATGAACGACGCTATTACCTACGGCAACCGTCTTATTATGATGATGGACGGTAAAATCATCTATGACATTTCGGGTGAGGAAAAGGCGAAACTCACCGTTAGCGATCTCTTGTCCAAGTTCAGCGAATACTCGGGCGGCGGATTTGCAAACGACAGAATGATGCTTAGTAAATAAGAAAAAACACACTGCATTTGCAGTGTGTTTTTTTGTTAATGCTATTGACTTTTTTAAAACGAAATCATATAATAATATATATCATATTATGCCTAATTGTCTCTATTTGGCATTTTTGAGAAAAGAAAGAGGAAATATCTATGAGCAAAGCGGGTAAAAAACGCGGCGGCAGGATTTTTCTTATTGTGCTTTGCGTATTGCTTACTGCATTGCTTATCG
>JAFYPS010000152.1 GCA_017547395.1 Clostridia bacterium | reverse complement strand
TTACTCTCGCACCAAACTCCGAAATTTCCTTCTTCTATAACTTTTCCAACGTCGGTATTAGGGTCTGTGCAAGCAAGCACAGGAATCTTCGCCTGCATATACGAAAGCAATCTTGACGGGAAGTTCGGGATAGTGAAGCGATGATCAAGGAATATCATACCAACGTCGCACGCGGCAACAAGTCTGTCATAGTCCTCCTTGGGAAGTCTTTGCATGAGGCACATATTCTCCGGCTTGTTTGCATCAAAGAATGCCTGCAGCTTGCCAAACTCTGTACCGTTACCAACGACAACAAAATATGCATCGGTATTTTCAAGCTGTGTTTTAAGGCATTCAATAAGAAACGGTATTCCCTGCGGTCTACCAAGATTTCCGCCGTAGATAAATACCTTTTTATCAAGCGGAATATTATATTTACGGCGCATCTCTTCTCTCTCGGTAGCAGTTACAGACTTGTCCTCAACTTCAATGCTGTTAGGACAAATCTCAACCTTTTCGGAAGAAATATCGGGATTATGCTTTAAAAGATAGTCAACGTTTGCCTGAGACATACATCCGATATAATCCGAAACCGAATATAACTTCTTTTCGGATCGGCGGAAGTTTTTATAGAGTATGCCTTTAACTCCGCTTGTCTTGAGCATACCGATGTCAACTGCATTCTGAGGAAAAATATCCTTAAGCAAAAGATAGCTTCTTGCGCCATCGCGTTTTTTTATGTACTTCACCACGTCAACCTGAGTAACCGGAGGTGTGGGATACATAACGAGGTCAAACTTTATATCTCCGTAATACTTCTTCACCGCGTTCATATACTGATATGGCAAAAGCAACGTAGAGATGCCCTTTTCGATAACGTTAGTCTTGGTAAGGTTACCGGTTCTGACGCGTACTATCTTGCAACCGGCTTCCTCGCTTACAGACGTCGGCTTCCCATTACGTCTTTCCTGTGAGCAAAGAACGTAAATGCTGTGTCCGTTTCGGCAAAGCTCGTGGATAAGGTCTATAGAAATTGAATGTCCACAAAGACTTGGAACCGTGCTTATCGAAACAAACAAAATATTCATAATATCTCCGATTAATATTTAATATTCGTGGTTAAATCGTGGCGTATAAGATCCTCGCCGTCAACACTTATAGCTTTCACGGTCTGTGCCGCAATGGCATGCTTGCGATTAAGCTCGTCTACGTCGTCATCCTCAACCGTAAAGCAAGCAACTCGATCGCCGCTGCTTGAAATCTCACCGAACTCGTATCCTGCAGCTTTAAGTTGATAGTATTCGGAAATGATCCCTTCTGATTTGAGTTCTTCAAATCCTTCAAGGTGATCAAATACACCCTCTTTACAATAAAGAAACTCGTTTATTATATGCTTGCCGCTTCTCTGCACCTCTACGTGAGGCTTGATTCCCATAGTCAGATCAGCAACCGCCTTTACAACGTCAAATCCCGTCATCTTCTTAATCAGTCTGAATTTAACGCCTCCGCCGGTACGTGCGCAAAATTCAACTACCGAGACCTTGTCAACACCGTTAGTGATCATCTGTACAAGCATAGGAGTGTCTTTGAGTTCAAACGCATTTGCAATTTTCTGTACAGTATCTTTTACAAGTTCATTCACCTTGTCGGTAACCTTGGCAGGACATCTGCCTCTGTGAATGACGAACTTATTGTTTCCTGGTATCTTATCAAGTCCGGAAATGCAAAGCACGTTTGCCACGCCGTTTTCTATATAAGCATCTACGGTAAGCTCATTTCCTTCAACAAACTCTTCAACAACCGCAGTCTTGGTTCTGCTTATCGTTACCGCTGCATCGAACGCCTCGGAAAGTTCGGCAAAGTTCTGTACTTTCTTTACACCGCGCGAGCTATATGAGTCTACGGGCTTGACAATAATGGGATACTGAAGTCCGCTTATACTCGATTCATCAAGTTCTTTGAGGATGACATGCTTTGAAGTAGGAACGCCATTTTCTACGAAAATACGTTTCATCTTAGCCTTATCCGAAACGTTTTTACCCGTTTCGTAGCTTATGTAGCACGGAAGTCCGAGTTTTTCAGAAACCTCTGCCGCAACAAGAAGCATCTGGTCAGCGCATACCGTAATAACGTAGTCTACCGCTTCTTTTTTTGCAACTTCTATAATTCCATCAACATCCATAGTAGAAACCGGATAGAATTTGTCCGCATATGCAACAGCGGGAGCCTTTTCATTACGATCAAGCAAAATCGTATAAACTCCACGCGACTTAAATTCATTTACTAAAGCAAGCTGAGGAATTCCTCCGCAAAGAATAATAGCTTTTTTCATACCCATTACTTAATCTCGGCCTTTTCTTTCTCTTCTTTCTTGGCATTTATTGAATCGTTTTTCACGAACTCAATTCCTTCTTTTTTGAAAACGGTAACGACTGTCTTAAAAAGTATCTTGATATCCAGCCACAAACTGAAACTGTCAACATATGTAATATCAAATACAATCTTCTCGGTCCAACTAAGATTATTACGACCGCTAACTTGTGCAAGACCGGTTATGCCGGGTCTCATCTCAAGACGTCTTCTCTGCTCCGCGGTATAGTTTTCAACCTGGTACGGCAACGTAGGTCGAGGACCGACAACACTCATTGTGCCATTAAGAACGTTAAAAAGCTGCATAAGCTCGTCAATACTTGTTTTTCTGAGGAAACGTCCAAGCTTTGTGATACGCTGCTTCGGCTCAAGCATATTGCCGTTTTCGTCAAGACTGTCCTCGGGTATACGCATAGTTCTGAACTTATAAATCTTAAATATCTTTCCGTCCTTGCCTACTCTGTCCTGAGTAAACACTGCAGGTCCTTTGGAATCGAGTTTAATAAGTATCGGTACAATAATAAGTACGGGGATAACGGTAAGCAGCACAATTGCCGCAAGCGATGCGCATATATCAAATGCACGTTTTACGAAAAGTTGAATTTTTCTCATTCCGCACCTCAAAAGCACGCTTTGATAGCATCTATTACTGCATCCTGCTCTTCTTCGGTCATCTTGATATCACTCGGGAGGCAAATTCCTCTTTCAAAAATGTCCTCACCAACATTGTCGCCAACAGTTATCATATCGCAATCTGCATAAACAGGCTGCATGTGCATCGGCTTCCATATCGGA
>JAFYPS010000151.1 GCA_017547395.1 Clostridia bacterium | reverse complement strand
TTGTTGATAAGCATAAGCATTGCGTTTGCAGAGGGCTTATATGTATCGTACATAGAGGTGAAGTTTTCGTTACGGTCACGGAGCTGAATGATAAGCTGCTTGTTGTACGGGCCGATCTGGTAGATGTAGCCGATATCGTAAACAAGGTTATCAAAGATAATGTCGAGCATACCCTCGGAGTCCTCGTCACGGGTACCCTGACCGATAAGTGCTACGTCGTAAAGCGCGGGAAGAACGATCTTCTGACCGTGGTAAGCAAGAGCCTCGGTAAGAGTACCTGTACGCTCAATGTCTTCCTGAATAAGCGGGATACAAACGTAAGGAGTGAGGTAAGCACTAACGGTGGAGTAGTGATTCTCCTGCTGAACGGTAAGCTTAGGATAAGGAAGCACGCCGAAGTCGCTTTCCATTTCACGGGAGGAAATGATGGTGCCTACGGTTGTGCTGTTGAAGAGAGCCTGGTCAGCAACCCACATATCGCCGCCTGTAGCGCCAAGGCTTCCGCCTATACGCTGCCACTGAAGAGCAACCTGCTCATTGTATGCGATTTCAGCATACTGCTCGAGAGCGGAAAGTGTGTTTTCGTTGTAGAAGGTAAGCTCGATTACGCCCTCGTCGTTAATGGTACAGCAACGCTCGCCTGCTGCGTTAACAACGCCGATAATAGAGTCGTCCCATACGAGAAGACCGAAACGGTCCTTTTCGTTGTACTCGCCGTCCTGATTGAGGTCTTCACTAACTGCCTTAACCATTTCGCCGAAGATTTCGTATGTCCACTCGCCGTTGTAAACGAGGTCATAGGGGCTTTCAAGGTTGTAGTCGCTCAAGAGCTTCTTGTTGAACATCATAGCGTATGCAGCCTTGTTGTCGGAAACGGTAAAGTCACCTGTGGTGAAGAAGGTAACGCCGTTGATAGAAAGGCTATCGGTAGCGTTCTGGTCCCACCAGCTCTTGGAAAGGTTGATGGTCGGGATAGAAGCAAGGTCGTAGAGATAACCGCTGTAAGCAAGAACGGATACGTCATAACCTGCGATAAGCGCAAGGTCATAGGTGTAGTCGCCCGAGTTTACCTGGTTGGAAACTCTCTTGAAGCCGGGGCCGCCGCCCGAAGAGTAAGAGAACTCACTGATTTCTTCGATCTCAATGTTGTAGTCCTGCTGCATCTTCATCTTGCGCTTGTACTGAGCATTGTCAAGCGGAATAGAAGACTCTTCATCAAAGCTGAGCTCGCTATACGCATTGTTACCGGCGGAGAGGAACGTGAACTCATATCCCTCGTAGTCGTAGGTAAGCGGGATGTCGGGCTTTTCGCCTGCGTCTTCGGTAGCATCGGTAACGGTGGCAAGACCGGTGGTCACTTCAACGTCATCGCCGCAAGCTACAAAAGAAAGGCACATTACAGCCACGAGAAGAATGCTTAAAAATCTTTTCATTGCAAAATCTCCTTATAAAAAATTATCGCTATTATTTTAGCACATACAAATGTAAAAATCAACATATTTGATTAAATTAGCCGTCAATCTCACCGCTTGGAGGTACGATATCAACGTTTTCACCCGTTGGCGCGCCCATTACGGGATAGCCGCTTTCGTCAAAAGCCACCTTTTGCAGATGGAGATATCTCGGTGTAGGCTTTAAGACTTCGGTATATTCCTTTACTCCGTGGTAAGCGCACCAGAGTTCACTGCCGTCGGGCGAATAGAAGAAGGATGCGTGCCCCGGAGCGTACACTCCGTTACCGTAGGTGAAAAGCGGCTTATCGTGCTTTTTCCATGAAGCCGCATCGCAAAGGTCGCCGCCCATATATTCAAGCACACCAAGACAGTAGAATGCAGTAAAGGCGCCGTTTGCGGAATAGATTATAAAGAGTCTGTCCCCGTTTTTGACAAAGAAAGCACCCTCGTTTATCGCGCCCGTGCCAACGTACGGCGGGATAAGTTCCCAGTCATATTCAGCCTTTGCGATAACCGCTTTTTTATCGCCAAAGGTGTAAGGATTTTCCATTTCGCGGATTTCGAGAAGCTGCTGACCGTCAACAAGCGAATAGCAGACGTACTGCTTGCCGTCTGTATGTGTGTAAACGGTAGGGTCAATAGAAAACGTTGTGGGGGTCGGCTTGCACTTGAAGTACCAGTCGCCGAACGGGTCATCACTCGCCGCCTCCATTATGAAAAGGCACTTGTGCCACGGGTTTTCATCATATCTGCCACTTGTGTAAATATACCATTTCCCGTCAGTTCCCTTGTGCATTTCGGGCGCCCAGATATCGCCGTAAATGCCGTCCTTTTCGGGATTTGGAGTGTAAATTACCTTTGACTCGCCGCCGCGTATAATATCAGCCGCATATCTGCTGCGGAAAATCTCAAGATGTGTACCTCTTGTAAACAGCGCGTAGTAGTAGCCGGTTGCACCATCAAAGGTTACAAACGGGTCGGGCGCGCTGAAATCGGATATAGGATTTTGAAATATTTTCATATTTTCTTTGACTCCTCAAAAAATTTAGCGTTCAAGCATACTCTGTATTTTGATTTTACAGCTTTTTTCTACGTTTTGCAAGATATATGTATTTATTTAAAAAGCAGAGCGCCTAAGCGCCCTGCTTTTTAAATTCAACGACTGTTATGAAGAATTTGTATTCTTAATCGTATGACATTACCTTTCTTGCACTGATTATCGGAGCTACTGCTACGTATACGAACAGAAATACGCTTGATATAATTGCCGATGCCGTTTTTGACATACGGAAGACCGCGTTAAAAAACTTAAACGGGAAAAACAGAAAGGTGTAAAGCGGCTCTACGTTAAGCACCGCCATAGTAATTGCGCCGGCACAAAGAATGGCAATAACCAGAAAGTTTACCAAAAAGTAGCTTTTCAGGTCTTCGACCGAGACAATATACCCCTCAAGGCAAATATATAAATAAACGAGGTTAAGCAGTATGCATACGAGCATCATAATTGCTACGAATCCAACCCGCTGACTCAACAATCCGAAGTAAAATAAGGATGAAAAAATCAACGAGAGTACAAATTGAACGCCAATTGTTTCCAACATTCGTCTAAATATAAAAGGCATTTCAGGAACCTCCTTGCAGTTTGAAATTCAACCACTAATCATTAATCAGCACAGTTGAAGTACTGCCGTCCCATTCAACCTTTTTGCCGAGAGCCTGAGAAACTGCACGAAGCGGAATGAGCGTTCTGCCGTCGACAATCTGCGCAGGCACGTCAAGCTTGTATTCTTCGGTCACACCGCTGATAACGTCAACAACGGAAAACGTATCGCAACCGATTCCTATTGCAATAATACTTGTTTTGTAGGTAGCGAGTGCAACGCGCATTTCCGCGTTCCAATCAACCTTAGCCCCAAGCATATCAAAGGTTTTTCGCATAGGAACCATTGTTCTGTCGTCTATTATCCGTGCAGGAACGTCATATTCGATTTTCACTCCGTTTATCAAAACGGAAACGTCTGTCGCGGCATACGAAAATACAGTACATGCCAAAACTAAATAAATTGCAAATATTAACGCTATACTTTTCTTTAACATAACTCTCCCAAAATAACGTTCAAAGGGACAAGATCCCTTTAGTTAATTTTTTCCGAACAAGTCAACTTCTTCAGAGGCGAATTTTTCTATCCTTGCACCCCACGTTCCGAGATTGTCAGGATTGTCTACCACTTCTACAGAAGTTGTAATTATTTCAACCGTTTCAAAGCAAACTGCTTCTGCAACGGGTGCTTTATAATTTACAGACATTTGTCTTCCTCCTTTACTCAGCGGTCTTTGCGCCAAGCCATTTCTGGCTCTGCGAAACCGTAATGTTCATAGACTCGCCAATGATAATTTCACCGTTAACAACAACGTAAGGTGCTGCCATAACGTTTTTGTCAAAGTTGTCAAGGCTGATACCGTCAATAATGATATGGAATTCACCGTTGTCCTTTACAAGCTGTTCCATATCGGCCTTTGCCGCGGTAATCTTAACGGTGCTGCCGGTGAGGTCGTAAACGTAGATACCGAACGTAGAAATTACCTTCTTAGCCTCGTCTATATCCTTTACTCTTGCATTAAATGCGATTGTACCAACCTTTTCTGCAGCGTTACGGCTTTCTGCATAGTAACCTGCGTCTGCCATTACGTCAAATTCAACGTTTGTAGTCCATTTTGCGGTAATTGTAACGTCCTCTGCAGTGTCGGCAGGAATTACGGAAACCTTGTTTCCGTCTTCGTCAAACCAACCGAGGAAGATATATCCATCCGCCTTGGGAGCCGCGGTAATCTCCGTGCCAAAGCTCCAGTAGAATGAATCTTCAAAGGTACTGTTTGTTGTTGCATACTTATCCATACCGTTAACCCAAACGTCCTCGGGAAGATTGCCCATATCAAAGGTAAGGGTATACATTCTCGGGTAAATGGTTGCGGTGAGAGGCTGGGTCTGCTTGCCGCTTACGTCGCTGTAACGTGCAGAGCCGTTATATACGAGGTAATAAGGAAGCGAATTGTCATACTCGGTCTTTTCACCGTCAAAGGTGAGTGATTTTACTCTGATAGAGTAGTCGTAAGCAGCACCGGTACCCGACTGTGACATCCATACAGGGTAGCTGCCGTTTGCAATATCGTTTACAAATGCAGAATCGTTACCGATAAGGTTGCCTGCATAAACCATCTGGCTTATGGGTGACCAGCTCTGCGGATCAATACGGTCGCCGGTATCGTAAAGCACGAGAACCTCTGCATTGTCGGGAGCAAAGCCATCGCCAACGAGGCTGCTGTCTACCTGATATTCAAGTATGAAGTTTTGAGGATCAAAATAGAGGAATGCATATACGTTTGCAACGTTTACGTCCGCATCGTCAAGGAATTCGGCAAGATACAAATCGTCACGGCTCTCATCCACGTAATCATAGAACGACTCTACGGGGATGGAAGAGGTATCGTTGTTATAAAGTGAGTGATAATCTGCGGCAGTAACCTTGATTCTGTACCGGTCGCCGTAGTCCTCAATACCGGTAAACTCATAGTTCGCAATACCGTGGTCTCCCTCAAAGAGAGTGGACATAACGGGAGCCTCGATATACTTAACGGTTTCTGCATAGCCGTTGGGATTTATTCTCTGGAGGAATACGTATACGGTATTAAGTCTGTCATATTTTTGAATTTCGTGAATTACAGGCATACCGTCCTCGATAATACTGTACGTGCCTGCAACAGCAACGTGACCCTTGATGGTGAGAGGTGCTCTCCACTTTGCAACAAGTGTAATATCATTGTAAAGTACAGTACCGGACACGGGCTGTTCAGCGGTCATATCACCGTTTGCGTCAGCAACATACCAGCCGTCAAATACGTATCCGCCCTCACGGGTAGGAACGTAGTTGTCGAGATTTGGAATCTCGGTCTGATAGTTAACAACCGTGTTATCGGTTGTGCCGAGAAGCTCGCCACCGCTTGGAACAAAGGTTACGTCATATACGTCGATGCTAACAACAGCCTTGAGCGTACCTACCTGAGCGGAGGTATCAGCATCGTAATATACGCCCGCAAGAGTAGTTTCGCTGCTCGGAACATTACCGCCGTCAACTATAACTTTTGCACTGTAGCGGTCAAACTCTGTTGAATAAACTTCGTTTGTACCAAGCTTGTCTCTAGCGGGGAAAGCGGTGCCGCCTGCGATTTCAAACGAAACAACTTCCAAACGGTAAGCATAAGGAGCCTTCGTATCGGTTGCACTCATCCATACGGGGTAAGTGCCCTCTCCGTAGCCGTTTTCGTCAAGCGCTACGCGCAAGTAACTGTCCTTGTGCTGAGAAATGTGCCACCACATAGTTTCATCACCGTCAACGTCGACAGGATTGCTCCAAGTGGTAACCTTAACGTTTACTGCAACGGGACGAATCTCGTTTGACACCATCTTTGCTTCTTTGTCAAGCTCAACGGCAAAACGGATATCAAAGTCGTTGGGGTAAAACTTGAGTGTTGCAGTTATACGCCAATCACCGTTTTCGTCAAGCTCGCTTGTAACGGATACAAGGTCATAACCCGACTTATTGGAGGTGAGGGTGTATTCCGCATACTTTGCAACGTTTACAAGAACAGGTGCTTTTGCAGTGTATTTAGTGGTGTTGTTATCAACCGTTGCGGTGAAGTAATCGCCTGTGTAAGTACCTTTGCCATCCCAAGCTACGCTATGGGCTACAACTTCGGTATAGTCGCCTGAACCTTCAAAACGCTGGTCAACGGTAAAGTTTACGTTATGAATATCGTCGCTGCCGTTTATGCTGAAGCCGTCGTCTGCGGTATGCTCGATGATGATATCAACGTAAACGTCGTTTGCATCAATATACTGTGCAACAAGGTTGTACTGCTTTGCGATATTCTTGGTGAGAACGTCGCCTGCCTTATGAACGTGTCCGTCCTCGCAGGTCCAATGCGTGAAGAGATATCCTTCCTTTTCGGGAACAACGTCACTTACGGTAGCTTCACTGTTTGTGAGATAATACTCGGAAGCTACTTCAGGAACGCCGCCGTTTTCATCATAGTTAACGCTGTTGAAGAAAACGTCTCTCGTTCTCGAAGCACCGTTGATGGTAAGAATCTGGTTGCCGAGCTTCACTTTTTCATCCGAATCGTTTACGGAGTAGTAAAGTGTGTAGTTACCGTCCGAAAGGTCGGAGGTATAAACGCCTGTCGAGACGTTGTCAAGCGGGAAGTAAATCTCGGAATCCTCGTATCTGAGATAGAGTGTTTCAACCTCAGGCATCATCTCCTCGATGTTAACAAGTGTACCTGTTGCGGTGCCTGTTGCGATATCGTAAGTACCGTCAAGAAGTACGTTAACGGTACCAACGTGAGCAGGCTTTGTGGTTTCGTATACGTATGCGTATACAGGCTCGGTATTAGCGGCCTGACCGACAACCTCTACCTGATACTGGGTATTTGGGGTAAGGTTTTCAAATACTACGTATACCTTTCCGTCAACCGTCTGTTTCTCGCCCTCTACACCACCGATAAAGTAGGTGCAGTTTTTGTCGAGATTATCAAGCATTATTGCAGTTGCGGTTGAAGTAGTGGTAGGCTTCTTATAAACGAAAACCTCGATTTCACGGGTAGCGGAAACTCGCTGGTGGAACTTACAGTTGCCCTTTGCAATGGTAATTTCTACCTTTGCATCACCGTAGGACGTGCCCATAACGCTCTTGATGTACCATTCGTTTGTTTCGGTGTCAACCTCAAACTCGATTATTCCTTCTCCCTTGGTTACTTTAGGGTTTGAAATAGAACATTCAGCGCAGGTGATATGTACTATAGAGCTTTCACCGAGAAGAATCTTTACGTTCTTGGTATCGCCCTCAAAAAGACCGAAACGAACGTAACCTACGTCTTCTGAAAGGTTGCTTTCAACGAAACCGTGGTTCACATAAGTTCCCCAGAAAAAGTTAGAACCGGTTCTCTCTCTTGTACCTTCGTGAGAGGCTGTAGCAAGCAATTCGCCGTCTTTGTCGTAGACATTAACGGTGATTACACCTTCAAGGTCTTCACCTGATATGTTGGCGCCGTAAATTGCAGACCACGCATAACCTGCACCCTTAAAGGTGCCGTCGTACGTACGGCCTGCCATATTCTGGGAGCCTCTGAGACCCTTATCACTGTTGTATATCTCAATCTCACCGTCGGTATTGTTGATACCGTACATGTTGTGATTGTTATATACGTAAAGATAAGTACCTATAGTGCTTGTCCACTCGTATGTGAGCTCGCGTACGTTTCCGTCGTAGCCCTTTACTTCTGCTTCAAGCAGTTCGCTTGAACGCAGGTCTTCCTGTGCGCCTCTTGAAAAGCTGACAATGTCAACCATAACACCCTCAGCGGCAGCAGTACCAAGGGTGAATGCAGCAATTAATAAAACCGCTGCTAATAGCAATGTGGTAATTTTCCTGAATGCTATCATGCTTTTTTGCTTCTCCTTTTTAAATTATATTTATAAATATTTTTATTTATTTTCGGTAGTAAAAATCGGTCGGCGGCTTAATACTCTACGCCAATAAGTGCAAGCAACACGACAACCGCGAAAATCGCAGGGGTGATAAACTGAACGAGAAGGCTGCTCTTTTTATATCCCTTGCGGCGCAAAGCAACCGAGTACGCTATGCTGAGAACGGTAGTTACAGGGAGAAAAAGGAAAATCTGTGTCAAAACGTTCTCGTTATCAGCGAGGGCGTCCAAAAGCAATGCCCATGTTGTGGAAAGCGGTATCATAGTAATTCCGATAAGAAAATTAAATACGATAGAAACAATATCAATCGGTTTGCGAGTAAGATCTTTATCTTTTCTGACAAAGATAAGCGTTGCAATCAGCGCGAGAATGCCGACAAGCAGGGCAGGAAAT
>JAFYPS010000150.1 GCA_017547395.1 Clostridia bacterium | reverse complement strand
TAATAATGCTTGCAAGAGCGAATGACGGCACGGGCGGCGAGGAATTCTACAGATGTATGAGCGTCGATAAAACACCGTCTGAAATTTACAGTGACGTTATGACACGCGGCAGAAACGAAACCGTAGGCGACCAGTGGATGACACAGATACTTTCGCGTATTTTGATGCGCGCAAGCATCGTTTACGTATCCGAAGCACCCGAGGAAATCGTGCGCGGATTCCATATGATTCCTGCACGTACGCTTGAAGAAGCGATGACTATTTCCGAGGAAATACTCGGCAACAAAAATGCAAGCGTAACTGCGATTCCTGACGGCGTATCGGTAATGGTAACTAAGTAAGCAAAGGGAAAAATATGAAAATTATAGTAGCAACAGATTCATTCAAAGGAACGATAAGCGCAAGTGAAGCAACCGAGATAATCGCCGATGCGATATCCGAAAAGCTTCCTACGTCCAAGGTGATAAAAATGCCTATTGCCGACGGTGGAGAGGGAAGCACAGATTGTTTTGTAGATGCGCTTGGCGGCGGATACGTTGTAACCACCGTTAAGAACTGTTACTTTGAGGATACGCAGGTGAAGATAGGCATAGTCGATGCCGGCGAAACTGCGGTTATAGAGGTTGCGGCTGCTGCCGGACTTGCTTTTGCAGAGGGACGTAAAAACCCGCTTCTCACTACTACTTACGGTGTCGGACAGATGATTGACCTTGCCGCAAATATGGGTGTGAAGCGTGTAATGCTGTGCCTTGGAGGAAGTGCGACCAATGACCTTGGATGCGGAGCAGCGGCGGCACTCGGTGTGGTATTCACCGATAAAAACGGAGAACTTGTACTGCCTCTCGGCGGAACTCTCGACGAGGTTGAGCACGTTGATATAAGCGGCGTGTCTGAAGCGGTACGCGAACTTGAAGTTGTCTGCCTCTGTGACGTAAAGGGAACGCTTACCGGTGAAAACGGCGCGGCGAGAATGTTTGCACCTCAGAAAGGTGCATCTCCCGAGGCTGTAGAACTGCTTGAGGCAAATGCGCTTCATATGCAGGAAGTGATAAAGAGAGATCTCGGAATTGACGTTTCGAACCTTTGGGGCGGCGGAGCCGCCGGCGGATTCGGTGCGGGCGCAGTTGCATTTTTCGGAGCGGAAATCCGCAGCGGAATAGACGAGATTCTTAGCGTGATCGGTTTTGATAATGCTCTTGACGGTTGCGATGCGGTAATAACGGGCGAGGGAAGGGTTGACAACCAGAGCGCGACAGGTAAAGCGGTAAGTGGCGTTATAAAGGCTTCGGCTGAAAAGAACGTGCCCGTGATCGTTGTCGGCGGAAGCGTTGCGACGGACACGGAACTTGACGGTGCGGCAATTTTTTCAACCGTGACCGATTTCTGCCGCTTTGATGATGTCCGCGAAAAGGCAAAGGACAATCTTCGCCGCACGGCAAAGTCAATGGCGGTGCTTTTGAAAGTGGGAAGTGCTAACGTGTAATAAAAACATTGACCAAAATAAAAAACTGTAATATTATATAATCAAACTAAATGCGGAGGACAAACATATGAAAACTCTTTTCGGTAAAATGCCCGATGGCAGAGAGGTTTATGCCTACACTATCAGCGCGGGAGACCTCAGTGCAACTATTCTGAGCTACGGTGCAACACTTCAAAAACTTGTGCATAAGGGCGAAGACCTTGTTTGCGGCTATGACACACTTGATGAATACAGAGCAAACGGCGGATATCACGGTGCGACCGTTGGCAGATACGCTAACAGAATCAGCGGTGGAAAGCTTACGGTTGACGGCGTTGATTATCCTATAAATAATAATGAGCGCGGCACGGCACATCTTCACGGCGGAAAGGTTGGCTTTGACAAGCTTGTATGGGAATGCGAGGAAACCGTATGCGAGGGCTGCGGCGCACCCAAGGTTGTGTGTAAGCTCGTTTCTCCCGACGGAGACGAGGGATATCCCGGAAAGCTTGACGTAACTGCTTCTTACGCTATAAAGGACAATGCACTTGTTCTTGAATACGTGGCAACCACCGACAAGCCTACTTACCTCAATATGACCAATCACTCATACTTCAATCTTCACGGTATTGCAAACGGTACCAACAAAGACCATATGCTTCGCATCAACTGTGATGAAGTAACCGACGTTGATTCTAAGACTCTTCTTCCCACCGGCAAGCGCCTTGACGTAACCGGCACCGCATTTGACTTCCGCACCGAGAAGCCTCTCGGCCGCGATCACGAGAATACCGGACTTGGCATAGTCGGCTATGACAACAACTTTGTTATAAACGGCAAGGAAAAGACCACCTTCGGTCCTCATACTCTTAACGTTGCAGCAGTATGCCGTACCGAAGAGCGTACAATGACCATTCTCACTACGAAGCCTTCTATGCAGATTTATTCTGCAATCGGTGCAAACGGACCTGCTTTCAAGGGAATTGCGCGCAGACAGAATATGTCCGTTGCATTTGAAACTCAGTTTGAGCCCGACAGCCCCGCAAAGGGCGAAGCTCGCCTCAACCCCGGTGAAACCTACCACCACGTAACAATTTACAAGTTTGACTAAGGAAAAATTATGATTTTTGACAGTATAAAGAAACTTGTCACCTATGCCGAGGAGAACTTTCTTATAACTCCTATAGACAGGGTATGGGCGACAAACCGCATTCTTGAGGCACTTGATATTCAGGAATATATCGAGCCTGAGACCGAGTATTCTGACGTTGATCTTGAAAACACGCTTTGCGAGCTTCTTGACTATGCGGCAGAGAAGGGACTTATCGAGGAAAACTCGGTTGCATACCGCGACCTGTTTGATACAAAGCTTATGGGACTTCTCACTCCTGCTCCGCGTGAAGTGGTTGATACCTTTACCGCACTGTACTCGCAGTCACCCGAGGATGCTACCGATTATTATTACAAACTCAGCCGAGATACCGACTATATCCGTACTTATCGTGTAAAGAAGGACCTTCGTTGGAAGTACGAAAGTGACTTTGGCGAGCTTGATATCACCGTTAACCTTTCAAAGCCTGAGAAGGATCCGAAAGCTATAGCCGCAGCACGAAATGCTGCAAAGAGCGCGTATCCGAAATGTGCGCTTTGCCATGAGAACGAGGGATATGCAGGACATCTTAATGCGGCAGCGCGTCAGAATCATCGCACTATTCCGATTATCATCAACGATTCTCAGTGGTATTTGCAGTATTCTCCGTACGTTTATTATAACGAGCATTGTATAGCGTTCAACGGAGAGCATACTCCTATGAAGATTGACCGCGCGGCATTCTGCAAGCTGCTTGATTTTGTAACCCTTTTCCCGCATTATTTTCTCGGTTCTAACGCGGACCTTCCGATAGTCGGCGGCTCGATACTCAGCCACGACCATTTTCAGGGCGGCAGATACGAGTTTGCAATGACAAAAGCACCTATTGAGAAGCAGCTTGAGCTGAAGGGCTTTGAGGACGTTGACGCGGGACTTGTCAAGTGGCCGCTTACAACGATTCGTCTGTCTGCAACCGATAAAGACAGAATAATCGAACTTGCCGACAAGATTCTTGCGGCATGGCGCGGATATACGGATGAGAGTGCGTTTATCTTTGCCGAAACCGACGGAGAGCCGCATAGTACCATTACTCCTATTGCACGCCGCCGCGGTGAAAAGTACGAGCTTGATCTTGTGCTTCGTAACAATATCACAACAGATGAATATCCTCTCGGCGTATATCATCCGCACGAGGAACTGCATCATATAAAAAAGGAAAACATCGGTCTTATCGAGGTTATGGGTCTTGCAGTCCTTCCCGCACGTCTTAAAAACGAGATGGACTTGCTCAAGAAAGCAATTTTGGCAGGCGCAGACCTTGAAAAGGACGAGGTTCTTGCAAAGCACGCTGCCTGGGCGTATGAGTTTATGGAAAAGCAGCCCGTCACTGCCGAAAATATCGACGAAATCGTTGAAAGAGAAATCGGCAAGGTGTTTGCTACCGTTCTTGAACATGCGGGTGTGTATAAATGCACCCCCGAGGGTAGAAGAGCCTTTGACAGATTCGTTGAATACGTGAATAAATAAGTAAAAAAGCGAACGGTAAAATCCGTTCGCTTTTTACTATAATTTTACAT
>JAFYPS010000149.1 GCA_017547395.1 Clostridia bacterium | reverse complement strand
ACTCAAAGAGCCTTGCCAAAAGTTCCTGAGCTTTATTATCTTCCGATTTAGCAAGTGGATTGGTATATACTCTTTCAAACAAGAAGTTACGAAGTTTCATAGTAGCCTCGCCAACTTCCTTCGAGAAATTAATTTCGTTCTTTCCGGTGCTCTCTTGAATAACAGACGTTACCATGCGGTTGATTCTTTCACTGTGACCAACGCCGAGAACTTCTGTAAGATCTTTGGGCAAATCATCAACGTCAAGAATGCCTGCACGTATCGCATCGTCAATATCATGGTTGATATAAGCAATACGGTCAGCAAACTTAACAATTACCCCTTCGAGTGTCGAAGCCATACTATTACCCGTATGATTAAGAATTCCGTCGCGAACTTCATATGTAAGATTAAGTCCCTTGCCGTCGTTTTCAAGCTGCTCAACAACGCGGATACTCTGTTTATAGTGCGTAAAATCGGATGAATAACACTTCTGCATAGCAGTTTCGCCGGCGTGTCCGAAAGGCGTGTGTCCAAGGTCGTGACCGAGCGCAGCCGCTTCTGTAAGATCCTCGTTGAGACAAAGAGCACGTGCAATAATCCTTGCAACCTGTGAAACCTCAAGAGTATGAGTCATTCTCGTACGATAATGCTCGTCAGCGGGAAATAGGAAAACCTGAGTTTTATGCATCAGACGGCGAAATGACTTTGAATGTATAATTCTGTCGCGGTCACGCTGAAACTCCGTGCGGTTATCACACGGGATATACGGGTAATCACGGCCTTTAGTATTTTTGGTTAAAAAAGCATAAGGAGAAAGTGTGCTTTCCTCACGTTGAAGAAAAATATCAGAAATCTTATCTGCCATCTCGTTATCCTCCCATAGTTTTTTATTCGTTGCGACAATAATATACGCACAAAATCGGAAAAATCCTCTTTTGTGCGTAAAAAAGATAAAAATTATTCTTTATCGAATCTTTCGCCGATAATCTCGGCAGTAACTTTGTCATTAAAAAGTTCTTTTACAAATGCAAAAAACTTATTTGTAAGCGGTGCTTTTAAAGCAATGTCAAGAGTCACGTCTGCAGAAAATTCGGTATTATCGACCTTCGCATCAAAACCGGGAAGTTTGGCAAGTATCTTCTGGTAGTCGGAATAGTTTAAAACAAGTCTTAGCTCGTTATACTTTTCATACGTTACAATTCCCGCTTCGTCTACTGCAATTTTTGCCGCTGCAGTATACGCGCGGACAAGTCCGCCGGCCCCTAACAAAATTCCGCCGAAATAGCGTGTTACAACAATGCACACGTCTTCAAGACCACTCTTGCGTATAACGTCGAGAACAGGAATTCCCGCAGTTCCCTGAGGCTCGCCGTCATCGCTGTATCGCTGGACGTTTCCCGAATCGCAGACGTAAGCAAAAACGTTGTGCCTTGCATCGTAGTTCTTTGCTTTTATCCTTTTAATAAGTGCAATAGCTTCGTCCTCGCTTTCAATGTGCGCCGCAACACCTATAAACTCGGATCTTTTTTCTTCAAAAATTCCGGTTCCCTCGCCTTTTAAAGTAGTATAAAGTTTTTCAACAGAAAATTCGCTTCCCATAAAAGTCCTCAAACAATATAATTTTTAAAAGTCCCTTGTGCGCGAGTGTCAAGAACCGCTGATACCTCAACATAATCATCATAATAATCAACATTTTCAACGGTAGCAAGTCTGTAAAGCTGATTCAAAACATTCTGCTCCGACATAGGAATGCGCAATATACACTTTCTGGTTCCCGCCCGTGCAAGGTTTTCAAGTTTAGAAAGAAAAGAATCTATTCCCATACCGGTAAGCGCGGAAATGAATACTGCATCGTGAGGAACGGTACCTACAAACATCATACCGTCATTTGCAGCATCTGCCTTATTGAAAACATATAAAATCGGCTTGTCACCGGCGCCAAGCTGTACTATAAGATCCGTAGTAACCTTAAGTTGCTCGTCACACTCATCATCTGAAGCGTCAGCAAGCACAACAAGAATGTCTGCATATTTAAGTTCGTCAAGAGTAGACTTAAATGCCTTAATAAGATGGTGTGGTAATTTTCTTATAAAACCGACAGTATCAGAAATAAGCACCTCTGTATCTTCAGGCAAAACAAGCTTTCTCGTTGTCGAATCGAGCGTTGCGAACAATTTATTCTCTGCAAGAACTCCGGCATCGGTAAGACGGTTAAGCAACGTTGATTTTCCGGCATTTGTGTATCCAACAATCGCAACTTTTTTAAGTCCGCTACGCTCTCTTGCGGCACGCATTGTTGCACGTGTGCGCTCGATATCGCGAATCGCCTCCTCAAGTGCGGCAGCGCGTCTTGCAAGGTGGCGTCTGTCGGTTTCGAGTTTAGATTCACCGGGACCTCTCGTGCCTATGCGACCTTCCTGACGGGAAAGCTGCTTTCCTTTACCTACAAGTCTCGGGGCTGTATATTTAAGCTGAGCAAGCTCCACCTGAAGCTTACCTTCTGCACTCGTCGCATGCAACGCAAAAATGTCAAGGATAAGCATACTTCTGTCAATTACTTCAACATCTTCAAGCACGTCTTCTATATTTCTGATTTGTGCCGGAGAAAGCTCGGAATCGAAAACGACGAGGTGAATGCCGTTATTTTTACACAAATCACGAAGTTCCTCAAGTTTTCCGCTTCCGATACACGTCTTGGGATTCTCGCTCTCTTTCGACTGTATCATCTTGGCAAACGCATTGCCCCCCGCAGTATCAAGCAACCGCTCAAGCTCTGCGAGACTTTTTTCACACTCCCCTGTGTCGCTGCCTTTCTTGGCAACTCCTACAAGAATAGCATCTGTCAACTTTTTTTCTTCCATTTTTTCCTCTGAATTAAAAAATAAAAAGGGTGAATGACCGCATAGCGTTCACTTACCCATTTCAAAGCAAACTTCCGAAACTTACTTAACCATGCTAAGACGCTTCTTGAACTTGTCAACGCGTCCGCCGGCATCTACGAACTTCTGCTTGCCAGTGAAGAATGGATGGCACTTGGAGCAAATTTCAACCTTAACATCTTCCTTAGTGGAACGAGTTACGTATTCTGCACCACATGCACACTTTACGGTAACAACATTATATTCCGGATGGATACCCTGTTTCATTTTTAGCACCTCTTTACATTCGAAATCACAATACGCCTTATAATAACATACTATTTCAAAAAATGCAAGTGTTTTTTTAACTTTTTTATAAATTATATTTTTTCGACGACTTCTTGCCTGAGTCTGTTGATTATCTTCTTTTCAAGTCTGGATATATATGACTGCGATATTCCAAGCATATCCGCAACTTCTTTTTGCGTTTTTTCGGTATTTCCGGAAAGCCCGTATCTCAGTTCTATTATCACGCGTTCTCTCTTCGATAGCGTTTCCACGGCATTTCTTATTATTTTTCTTTCTTCGGCTGCTTCAAGATCTCTATATATTACATCGTCATCGCTGCCCAGTACGTCGGAAAGCAGAAGCTCGTTCCCATCCCAGTCAATGTTAAGAGGCTCCTCAATTGAAATTTCCAGTTTTTTAGAACTGTTCTTCCTTATATACATTAATATTTCATTTTCAATGCAACGAGATGCATACGTTGCAAGCTTGTTGTTTTTATCCGCTTTATACGTATTTATTGCTTTTATAAGTCCGATTGTACCAATTGATACAAGATCCTCAATTCCTATACCGGTACTCTCAAATTTCTTAGCAATGTAAACCACCAGCCGCAAATTATGCGATATCAGCATTTCCCGTGCTCCGTTCGAATGTTTCGCCTCCTGTAATGCTCTCGACTCATCCTCAGCGGAAAGCGGAGGCGGGAGCGTTTCTGCTCCGTTCACGTATGCAATATTATTATAAGATTCAATTATTATATTTTTTATCTTAATAATAAATTTAAAAACGGTACTAAAAAAACTCAAAATACATTTCTCCTTAAGAAATAATCATGGGATTCGCAATTCCTTCTTTTTCACCAAAGAGACCGTTTTCATCACTTAAAGCAACGTAAACGTCGCATTTAATGATTTGCTTTTTCCTTCTTGTAATAAAGCTATCCGGCTTAAAAGCAAAGTATGTATTTATGCTACCTTCAATCCCCCAAGCATTGATTATACGGAATTTTTGCCGCAATAGTGACTCGGCATCTCCACTTTTTAATGCAAAAAGCTCTTTTTCGTTTAAAAGTTCTTGAACTGCGTTGATTTTGGTTATTACAACGTATTTTCCACTTATCGGT
>JAFYPS010000148.1 GCA_017547395.1 Clostridia bacterium | reverse complement strand
GGAAAATATCATGTCGTCCTCGCAAATACGTACGCTTGCCGCCGTCGGTGACACCTTCACGGATACGGACTTCGCAGGCAAACGTATTCTGACCGTCGGGAGAATAAGCAATCAAAAGGGGCTTGACCTTATCCCAGCCGTATTAAAGCAGCTTCACGAGGATAACTTTAACGTTCGTTGGTATATCCTCGGCGACGGAGATATCGGCTACAGACAGTCTGTGGAAAAGCAGCTTGACGATTTGGGCATTGCCGATATGATGGTATTTCTCGGCGCAACGCAAAATCCTTACCGTTATATAGCCGACTGCGATATTTACGCCCAACCGTCACGGCACGAGGGTAAGCCTATCGCCGTTGAAGAAGCGAAAATACTGTGCAAACCCATACTCACCTCGCGCTATCTGTCCGCAAACGAACAGCTTGAGGGCGGCACACTCGGAGTTATATGCGACACAAGCTCTTCGGCGATATATGAAGGAATAAAAACGCTTCTCACGGACCAAAATCTTTGCACTGCATTTAGGGATACACTCGCATCTCGCGACTTCTCAAACCGTGCGGAGATCGAGAAATTTTACGAAATGATCCAATAAATCGCAAAGGCACTTGAAAACCTGCTTCATATATGGTATAATAATCAAATAAGACATTTGCCGTCACACGGCAATTTAGGAGGAACAACATTGATAATTCAACTTGAAGACGCTAAATATAAGCTTCAGAATATGCGCGCTGACATTGACGAGCTTGCCTCGGCACTGCGTATAGAGCAGCTCACGCGCGAGGTCGAGGAAGATGAAGCCAAGACTATGGAGGCTGATTTCTGGAACGATGCTGAAAATTCGAGTAAGGTTCTCCAGAAGATAAAGCAGAAAAAAGACAAGAACGAAGCGTTCACCGCACTTAAAAACCGCCTTGAGGACGCTATAACTCTCGCGGAAATGGGTATCGAGGAAAACGACGAGTCCGTCGTTGACGAGGTTGAGGCGGAAATGGACGCGGTTATAAAGGAAGAAGAACGTCAGCGCATCGAGGTCCTGCTTTCGGGCGAATATGACCGCAACAACGCTATCGTTTCCTTCCACCCCGGTGCAGGCGGTACAGAGGCGCAGGACTGGGCACTCATGCTTTACCGTATGTACACCCGTTGGGGTGAGAGCCACGGCTACACCGTAAAGCTCGTGGATTGGCTCGACGGCGAAGAAGCTGGCATTAAGAGCGCAACCATTATGGTGCAGGGCACGAATGCTTACGGCTATTTGAAGAGCGAAGCAGGCGTACACCGTCTTGTCCGCGTATCTCCGTTCGACGCTTCGGGACGCAGACAGACCTCGTTTGCATCGGTTGACGTAATGCCCGAGTTTGAGGACGACGGCAAAATCGAGCTTCGCGAAGAGGACCTTGAAATAACCGCGCACCGTTCATCGGGCGCCGGCGGTCAGCACGTTAATAAGACCGACTCCGCGATTCGTATAGTTCACCTTCCCACGGGTATCGTTGTTGGCTGTCAGACGGAACGCAGTCAGCTTCAGAACAAGGAAACAGCGCTTAAGATGCTGAAATCGAAGCTCATGGAGATAAAAGAGCGCGAAAATCTCGCGAAGATTGACGATATAAAGGGCGTTAAGAACAACATTGAGTGGGGCAGTCAGATACGCTCGTACGTATTCATGCCGTACACGCTCGCAAAGGACAATCGCACCGGATATGAGGACGGCAACATTCAGGCGGTAATGGACGGGGAGATCGACGGATTTATCAACGCATACCTCAAAATGAACGCAAACAAGTAAAAAATCGCTCCCGCTTATTTTAAGCGGGAGTTTTTATCGTTATTTTCTGTTTCCGTCCTCGTCGAACGTCCGCGCCAATGCCAATTCCGTCGGAACAATAGCAAAAACAAGCGCCATCACCTGAAGCGCAAGCAGTACACACGCGACAGTTGAAACCGTATCCTCGCTGCCTTTCCAAACAAAGAGCATGACAATCACCGAAACAGGCACAAGCACCGCACCGATAATCGCCATCAGCCTGCCGCTGTATTTGTGCGCAAATTCCCACGTGTCGCGGTTTTTCATAGAGCGCGCCGTTCTGTATCCGTATAAGTGATTTATATTTTTTGGTGCTTTTTTAGAAAATATCGCTCCGAAGGCTATCATAATCGCGGGAACGAGCAAGCTCGTCGCCGTCATACCTATCCAAAATCCCATACGTTTTCTCCTTGTGAAGATAAAAAGCTCGCCTTCTACAGCGAGCTTTTCTGACTTTGAAATTATTCTGCGTCTTCAATCTCTGCGGAAACCTCGCCCACAGCGTCGATTGCTTCGTCAACGGACGCCGCTATCTCCTCGTCGCCGTCGAAGGAGAGCTCGCCGAACAGATCGGCATCGTCAAACTCCCACGAGTCAAGCTCGTCACAGCAGTCGCAGCAGTCAAGCGCGCTCTTTTCGCGTTTTTTCTGCACAAACTTAAGCACAAGCACGATAATGCCTGCCGCAGCAACGATAGATGCGGTTATGATAAGCACCAAAGCAAGAGGGCTGATACCGTTTTTATTGTTCTTTTTCATGTTATATTACCTTCCTTTTCAAAAGATATTATTCCGTAAATATTATTCCGTACTGTAATTATATCATACATTGAAAAAAATTCATAGACTTTTTTTATGAAATATTTGTAAATTGTAGTACTCTTAAAACACCACGACAACCGAAGACGCCGTTGCGATAAGCACGGCTATTATATCACGCGCGGTAAGCTTTTCGCGACGCACAAAGCATAAAAGCGTAGAGAACACCATGGTTCCGCCCGTTATAAGCGGATACTGTACCGATGCGTCGAGCACCTCAAGCGAGATCATAATAAGAAGCGAGCCGATCGTCGAAATTACCGCATGTATTGATGCAAAGGCAAACGCGCTTTTCGGTGCCACAAGCAATTTACGCTTCGTTTTTGCTACGATTATCGCAATCACCGCCAAGCATATAACCAGCTTCCACGCGTTTGTAATAAGCACGAACGCGCCGCTTTGGGAATGCACAGGAAGTCGCATATTGATCGTTGACAGTACTCCGCTCATACCGTTGCAGACAAAAACACCTATATAATATTTTATAGCGGCGCGCGAGCTTTTCGACTTAAAATCGGTGCTGAACAGCGAGGCTACCGCTATAAGCACAAATCCGATCGCCTTACCGAGCGTAAATTCCTCGCCGATACAAAAGCCGAAAACGAACGGAAGTGCCATTCCGCCGAGCATCATAAACGTCGAATACACCGACATATTGGCAACCAAAAATACCTTTGCCGAGAAAACAACGATAAAAATGCTGTCTATCGCGAGCAGTAGCGCAATAATAGTGCTGGCGAATACGATTT
>JAFYPS010000018.1 GCA_017547395.1 Clostridia bacterium | reverse complement strand
TATACAAATGCCGAGCTTATCATTGACGAGTGGAACTACGTAGAGGACTGGAACAATCAGCCACCGTCATTCAAAAAGCAGGTTGCAATGCGCGGAGCAGCCTTCTGCGCGGCGGCAATTATCACGTTCCAGCATACGGCAATTGATGCGGCAACCTATTTTATGGCGGACATTATGCAGCCCTGGTGCGGTCTTTACGAGGTAGAGGACTGGTCGGTAGACGGACTTTCGCCTATTGCGCCTAAATGCAGAATTGTACCGAGAAAGTCGCTTTACTCGTTTGGGGCATTTGGAAAACTTGTATCTCTCGGCAAAGAGTGCGAGAGCGTAAGCGGTAATAAGAACGTTTACGTCTGCGCTGCAAAAAACGGTAACACGCGCGGCGTGATGCTTGCATCATTTGATTCTTCTCTTGAAAATGAGGAAACGGTGCTTACGCTTAACGGCCTTTCGGACGGTATGCACGTCAAGGTGTACGTTACCGACGGCGAAAGGAACGAAGAATGTGAGAGCGAATACACGGTGAGCGGTGAAACTCTTGACATTAAGCTGCAGATTTCCGAGGAGCAGCTCAGATACGTCGAAATAAGCGATTGCTGATTTGTAGACATCATTTTTGTGAATTTTAAAAGAAGATTTTGCAAAAGTATGGACAATTTTATCAATAAATGCTAAAATCAGTATGGCGATTTTTACTTAGAAGGAGAAAAAAATGAAAAAAATAGCGTCTTTTGTTTTAGTCTTGGCAACACTTTGCTGTCTGCTTGCTTTTACTGCCAATATGGCGGCGCAGGACAATGAGGGACTCGGTTTTGCAAAGGGTGAGGTTTATCACATTGCAAATGATCTTCCCGATATGCCCGTAACCGTTGAGGCTGTTATTTATTTCAATAAGAGAGCAAAGCTTTCGAATAACAGCGCCTTTTTCGGTAACAAACGCGGCTCCGAATCCTGCAAAAACATCGGCTACTATATAACCGCCGACGGTAATCCCAAGATTACGTTGAGCGAGTATCCCGACGGCGTTGTAACACACTCGTACACCTTTGATCAGGTAAACGTAATCAAGAGCGAGTGGGTTCACCTCACTATAGTCCGCGATATAGAGAAAAAGGAAATCAGATGCTATCTTAACGGCGAACTTGCACAGTCTTTGCCTACTGAAGAGGAGACGGGCAAGCACGATCTCTGGGACTTTGTTGTCGGCGGAGATATGAATTCACTTAACGTTAACTGGTTCCGCGGCAGAATGAAGTCGCTTGCCGTTTATTCCGACGTCCGTACCGACAAGGAAATCAAGGCGGATATGGAAAAGGTTGGCACTTCCGATCTTATTCTCCACTATGATTTTTCTGCAAACACCGAAAAGGCACCGCTTGTGCTTAAGGACCTTTCCGGCAGCGGATGCGATGCTAAGTATAGCAGAATCGTTTTTGACGAGCCGAGAAATCCCGCTAAAGATTATGCATTCTCATTCGTTGCGATAGGCGATACTCAGCGCGTTGCGCTTGACTTCCCCGAAAACTTCAGCAAGACGTATGAGTGGATTTACGATAATATCGAGGCGAAAAATATCGAGATGGTTATCGGTCTCGGCGATATTACCGATACCAACAACGGTGAAAATACTCCTTTTGAGTGGGAAACCGCACTTAAAGGATTTAAGATTATTGACGGTTACGTTGACCACATTCCTGCAAGAGGAAACCACGACAGTATTTTCTGGTATAACAAGACAATGTCGTCTCTTCCCGGTTATACAAGCCTTGTAAGCGGTTTGTATAAGGAAAACGATTACCGTAACGCTTATGTTCTCAAAAATATAGGTGGAATTCCCTATCTCTTCCTTCAGTTTGACTATACCGTTGATGCGGACGTTCTCAATTGGGCTAAGGGCGTGGTTGAGGCGTATCCTGACCACAACGTAGTTGTCAGCCGTCACGGTTATCTCTTCAACGACGGTACAACAATGAGCTGGACAGACTCTACCTTTGGCAGCATCGGTATAATAGGCGATGAAATGTGGGATCAGTTTATCTCTCAGTATGAGAATATCGTTCTCGTTCTTTCGGGACACATCTCCAACGACCACGCACTTCTCACACAGCGTAAGGGTGTTCATGGCAATACCGTTACCGAGATGCTTCTCGACTTCCAGCACGTTGATAACACACTCACCAACAACGGCTACAGTGAGGGCGGTTCGGGTACTGTAAACATCTTCCACTTCTCCGAGGACGGAAGAACCGTACAGTTTGAAACCTACTCTCCTATTATGGGTAAATACTTCTACGACCTCAATCAGTTCACCTTTGAGCTTGATCTTGTCGGCGACCAGAAGTACGTTAAGCCCGCAAAGGCTCCCATTCCTCCGAGAACCGAGGCTAAGAAGACCGAGATCAAGATGACAATCGACTCGCTTACCGCGTTTGTTAACGGTGAAGCAAAGGCGCTCGACGCTGCACCCATTATCCGCAACAGTCGTACAATGCTCCCCGTACGCTTTGTAGCAGAAAACCTCGGTGCAACCGTAGGATGGGACGGTGCGACTCAGACCGTTACAATCAAACGCGATGCCACCACTATTGAAATCGTTATCGGTTCAAAGATTGCAAAGGTTAACGGAAATAATATCGCGCTTGACTCTCCTGCGTTCATCGAGAACAGCCGCACGTATCTCCCTGTACGTGTAGTTGCCGAAAACCTCGGCGCGACGGTCGGTTGGGACGATGCGACAAAGACAGCAACACTCACAAAGTAAAATAAAAAACACCGCTGCGGCGGTGTTTTTTGTTGTGAGTCAAAGCACTTGAATTTATACAAAAGATGATATATAATTATTTTGTATAACTTTAAACGGCAAAGGAGAGGACGTTATGTGTAAAAAATTTATCGGAGTAGCGCTTCTTTTGACCATTGTGCTTTCACTTACTGTGATTGCAGGTGCAGAAACCGATTTTAGCGGCTATACTCCTGTAGGAAATGCAAATGACCTTCTTCAGCTTATGGGTGACAGTGATGCATGGGATGAAAACTTTTATCTCACTGC
>JAFYPS010000147.1 GCA_017547395.1 Clostridia bacterium | reverse complement strand
TTAGTAAATTCGGAGGAGAGACAGGGGCAGTTAGCCGCAGAAGCGGTAAAACGGGAGTTGGGGTGTGCACCGCAGGTAGACTTATCCTTCTTATCATACTTGGTGTAGTCCCATTTATTGCCCTTCCAGTCAACTGCGTTTGCCGGAGGATTCTTGTCAAGACCTTCCCACCAAACAGTGTTGTTATCAAGATTGTGAACAACGTTGGTGAAAATAGTATCCTTAAGGCAAGTGTGAAGCGCATTGGGATTGGACTGCTCGTTTGTACCGGGAGCAACGCCAAAGAAGCCGTTTTCGGGGTTTACAGCCCAAAGTCTGCCGTCATCACCGACACGGAGCCATGCAATGTCATCGCCGACACACCAAGCCTTGTAGCCCTTCTTCTTATATATTTCCGGCGGAATGAGCATAGCGAGGTTGGTCTTGCCGCAAGCGGACGGGAACGCACCGGTAACGTATTTAACCTCTCCGTCGGGAGTTTCAATACCAAGGATGAGCATATGTTCAGCCATCCAGCCTTCCTTGCGTCCGAGATAGGATGCAATACGAAGAGCAAAGCACTTCTTACCAAGAAGAACGTTTCCGCCGTATCCGGAGTTAACAGACCAGATAGTGTTGTCTTCCGGGAAGTGAACGATATAACGGTTTTCTTCATCGAGATCAGCCTTTGCATGAAGACCCTTGATGAATCCTGCATCGTTGCCGAGAGCCTCAAGCACAGACACGCCAACGCGAGTCATAATTACCATATTAAGAACAACGTAGATAGAGTCGGTAAGCTCAATTCCGTATTTAGCAAAAGGAGAGCCAACCTCGGACATGGAGTAAGGGATAACGTACATGGTTCTGCCCTTCATAGCGCCGGTGTAAAGTTTAGTAAGCTTTGCGTAACATTCCTTAGGGTCCATCCAGTTGTTGATATTACCCGCATCCTCTTTTTTCGATGTACAAATGAAAGTTCTGCCCTCAACACGTGCAACGTCATTTACTGCCGTTCTGTGGAGATAGCAGTTGGGAAGAAGTTCTTCGTTAAGCTTTATCATCTCTCCGGTAGAGCATGCCTCGTCACGAAGCGCGTCGATCTGCTCCTTGGAACCGTCTATCCAAACGATCTTATCGGGCTGTGTCATAGCAGCCATTTCGTCAACCCACTCGGTAATGAACTTGTTTGTAGTAAGTGCCATAATGGTTCTCCTGTCATTTTAAATTGTTTTGCAAGATTCTATTTTTAAACTTGCAAAATTCTCGGGGTATACCATTTCCCCGCCATTTTATATTATACATTATCCATTTGCAAATTGCAAGTATATTTTTACGGTTTTACGTGTTTTTTACATATTGTTAATAAATTCACGTTTTGCGGCTTTTGAATTAACGCTTTCTGCCTACTTGCACTATATCGACAACACTCTATCTGTCGGATTTGGAAAGTGAATCAAACAAATTGTCTGACAATCTTGCAAAGTCCTCAAGCGTCAAGCGTTCGCCTCGTATGGAAGCATCGAGTCCCGAAGCGGCGATGGCGGCAGCAATGCCTTCTCTTCCAATCGTACCAAATTCGGTCCCAAGGGAGTTTACAAGTGTTTTACGCCGCTGTGCAAATGCACCGCGTATCGTCCTAAAAAACGTTGCCTCATCCTTTACCAAAACCGGCGGTTCTTTGTAAAGCGTGATACGTATCACCGCGGAATCCACCTTGGGAGCCGGCAAAAAGCACCCCGCCGGAACATTAAAGAGCCGCTCAACCTTTCCGTAATATGAAAGCGATGCGGTAATCGCGCCGTAATCGCCCTCACCGGCAGGTGCACAAAGCCGCTGTGCCACCTCTTTTTGAATCATAACTGTAATCGTATCAAACGGCAGGCGCGATTCAACAAGCTTCATAAGTATCGGTGTCGTAATATAGTAAGGAAGATTAGCTGCAACAGACACTCGTATACCCTCACTCAAAAATTCACTTTCAACAAGCGTGGTGAGGTCTGTTTTCATGACGTCCTGGTTTATAACCGTTGTGTTAGGACAGCCAGTAAGAGTTTCTTCGAGTATTGGGATAAGCGTACTGTCAATCTCCAGTGCAACCACCTTTTTCGCGCGGCAGGAAAGCTCTCGCGTGAGTGTACCGATTCCGGGACCTATTTCGAGTATACCGCACTCACCGTCACCGCACGCAGCTTCTGCTATGCGTTCGGGTACAGTTGGATTTATAAGAAAATTCTGACCGAATTTCTTTTGAAATGTGGCTCCGTGACGCCCCATTATCTCACGTACAACGGAAATATCCGTAAGTCTCATGTTTATCTCCTATCTGCAGAGTGCCTGTGTAAACGCTCAAATATTTTTAAGTTTTTGTGGCTTTACACTTGACAAACCTGCATCATTCGGGTATAATATTAGTGTTGTCTATATTGTACCATATTTTTGACACTATTGCAACAGTAAAATAAAAAATGCTGGAATGGCGCAGTGGTAGCGCAATTGATTCGTAATCAATAGGCCGTGGGTTCAAATCCCATTTCCAGCTCCAAAAGCCGCAAGGGTTTCTTGCGGCTTTTTGTTTGTTTTTATCCTATGCGCAACTATCTCCTCCAGCTTACACACTGATAATAAGCCA
>JAFYPS010000017.1 GCA_017547395.1 Clostridia bacterium | reverse complement strand
GGAAGGTGGCAAACGCGACCGTTCACATAGAAAAAACAGTGGCACTGTGTGTCGCGTTTTCGCCTCGCCTACGGCGACGCGTTTTTTCTTGGAGCGATTGACGGAAGGAGCTTGCGAGGGTAAACCGTTCTCGCGCGTTCTCCCTCAGTCAGCTTTGCTCGAACCCCAAAACGCGCAAAGCGCATTTTGAGGACCCCTCGCGCTGACAGCTCCCTCCCGGAGGGAGCCTTTAGATACCATAAACATTAATCTACATTACTATTTTACTGCAAAAAAGCGAGGCGGTGCCTCGCTTTTTTCCTTATTTATAAAGCGGTCCGTATGCCGAGCAGGCACGGTAATCCGCGCCTTCCTTATCCATACCGAACGCATTCCATGATGCAGGGCGGAAAATCTTTTCCTCGGGAACGTTGTGCATACACACGGGTATGCGAAGCATCGAGCAAAGCGTAATTACGTCGGCACCGATATGGCCGTAGGATATCGCGCCGTGATTTGCACCCCAATTGTTCATAACGTCATAAGCACTCTTAAACGCGCCCTCGCCCGTTACTCTCGGAGCAAACCACGTGCAGGGCCACGTATAGTCGGTACGCTTCCAGAGAGTGTCGGAAACGTCCTTGGGAAGTTCAATAGTCCATCCCTCTGCAATCTGAACCACGGGGCCTATTCCCTTTACAAGATTAAGTCTTATCATGGTTGCGGGCATCTCTGCTCTTGTTTCAAATCGGGAGGAATATCCGCCGCCGCGGAAATATCCGATGTCGGCATAGTTCCAGGTGGAGTTTTGCATAATAGCCTTTTGGTCGGCTTCGGTAACGTTATACCACTCCTTGATAAGCGAATTGCCGTTTTCGTCCTTTGCCTCGCCGTTTGCATCAAGGCAGCATGCACCCGAATTTATAAGATGAATAAATCCGTTTGCGTCCTTTGCCTTTCCCGTAATGTCATAGCCGGTCACTCTCTTTACAGACTCACCGTTCCAGCAGGTACGTACGTCTGCAAACATCTGCGCACGGTTGGTGAGCAGCTTCATAAAGAGCATACCGATTCCGTTAAGCACGTCGTTTTCGGTTGCGAGAATGTACGGCTCTCGCGCGCCGTTCCAGTCAAACGAGGTATTGAGCATTGCCTCGGGGAAATCGCAGTTGGGATAAAAGTCCGTCCACTGACGCTGTCCCTGAAAACCTGCCGCAATTGCATTGTGGCCTACCATCTCCTCTTCGCAGCCACGAGGAAGATTTGGATTTCCGTTCATAAGGTCCTTGATAATGACCATCATCTTAACGACAAATTCCCAATCGGAATCCTTCTGCTTACGGGTCTTCTGAAGATTTTCGGGATTTTTGTCAAAGCCCTCTATGCAGTTTTCCTTCGTCCACTTAAGTGCCTTTTTATACTCTTCTTCGTCATAGATACCCTCGGTCATTCGGCGGATAATCTCGACCTCGTCAACAGATTCAACACGCATACCGAGATATTCCTCGATAAATGCAGGATCAATGATAGAGCCACCGATGCCCATACAGATAGAGCCTATCTGGAGATAGGACTTTCCGCGCATTGTAGCCGCAGCAACTGCCGCACGTCCAAAGCGAAGAAGTTTTTCCTTTACGTCCTCGGGAATCTCGGTATCGTCTGAGTCCTTTACGTCGTTGCCATAAATACCGAATGCGGGAAGCCCCTTTTGCGCATGCGATGCAAGTACGCTTGCAAGATATACGGCGCCCGGACGCTCGGTACCGTTAAATCCCCATACCGCCTTTATTGTGTTCTTATCCATATCCATGGTTTCGGCACCGTAGCACCAGCACGGCGTAACGGTAAGCGTAATGTCTACGCCCTCGCGTCTGAACTTATCAGCACACGCAGCCGCCTCTGCAACTCTGCCTATCGTAGTGTCGGCAATAACAACCTTTACAGGCTCGCCGTTTGAGTATTTAAGATTGTCGGTAAAAAGCTTCGCGGCACTTTTTGCCATATTCATAGTCTGCTCTTCAAGCGACTCGCGAACACCAAGCACTCCGCGACGTCCGTCGATAGTGGGGCGAATACCTATAACGGGATACTCACCTATAAGTCTTGACTTTGCCATGCTCATTACCTCTCTTATACAGTAATCTTTCATTTTATTATAATTTTAATAACGCGTCGGAACTAAAAACAGCTACCAGGGACAATCAGTTAAAATCTGTCGCACTGTAAGACGGTACAGCCTCGTATTTTGAAACTACGAAAGCCGCTACCTTTGCGGCATACGCAAGGCATTTTTCAATGTCCTCTCCGACAAGATACTTATAAAGGAAGGACGCGGAAAAGCTGTCTCCTGCGCCAACGGTTGACACCGCCTTTACCTTTACGGCATCGCAGGAAAAGTTTTCTTTCGTCTTGCAGTCATATGCAAACGCGCCCTTTGAACCAAGCGTTACTATAATGATTTTGAGGTTTTCAAAGCGCGCGGAAAGCGCCTTTGCAACAGCGGCATAATCCTCGGACACATCAAATCCGATTTCTTTAAGCACGGTAGGCATTTCCTCGTCGCTGATTTTCACTATGCTTGCATTCTCAAGCGCAAAAAGTACAGACTCCTTGCTGTAAAAAGGCGGACGTATATTGAGGTCAACGAAAATCTCGCCGTACTTTTCTCTCTCAAG
>JAFYPS010000146.1 GCA_017547395.1 Clostridia bacterium | reverse complement strand
TCCGTTTTCATAAGTTACACGAACGATAGAATTGTCGTCGGATGTGTACTTGGTGTACTGATATCCTTCGGTTTCCTTGGTAGGCTTTTCCTCGATTATGGGAACGATTGTTTCGCCCGCACCGATTTCGCCTGCAAGATACTGCTCACGCATCTGAGCCATTGCAACCTGCTTGCCCTTTTCGTCCTGAGCAGCCTTTTCCGCTTCCTTCTGTGCAGCAGCAGCTATCTGGTCAGCCTCCATCTCCTCGGCAGATGCAACGCGCTCGCCAATGAGGAATTCGTGACCGGTAATGATAGAGGTCTGAAGATCTGCAAGAATCGCATTAAGCTCGCTGTAACGGTCTACAAGCTCATCCTTCCAGATGTCATAACGTACAGAGTAGTACTTACTGAGTTCATAGTCCTCTTTAAGATACTCGGTATTGTCATAGGAAAGGATAAAGTAGATGCCAGAGCCGTTCTCAATAGCCTTGAGAATTTCATAGTCGATGTCACCCGCCATATTGATGGGAGTGCCTGCAAACTCTACACATCCGTGAAGTACAACGCCCATAAACGGAACGGATGCACTCGCGTAAAGCGAACGGCTGCTTTCAAGAGATACGCCAAGCATCTTGTCAACGTAAGGCCATGCATAAGCATTGGGCTTTTCGCTCATTATGCTGCCAACGTCGTTCTTAACCTGCTTAAGGAAGTCAACGGTAAGGTCTCTTGAGTCAACACGGTTGTAAGGTTCGTCTTCATTAAAGTCGGAGTTAAGAGTATTTGCAATGGTGGAAAGCGAAATTGCCGCATTCTCGTACTTCGAGTACTTGGGAGCAAATCCGCCGTAGAAGTTAGAGAAAGATGCGGGAGATACGCAAAGGGTGAAGTATGAAACGTATTCCTGAAGAGACGCATCATATTCACGGAGGCTGGAATAACGGTTGTCTATGGTCTTAACGATATCGTCATCAAGAGAGAGACCGTCAAACGTAGCGTGATTGCGAACGTAGGTGAAGTCAAAATCGGGATATACTGTGAATCCCTTTTCGTTTGCAGCAGCAACAAGCTTTTCAAATCCCTTTGAACCGCCTACAGACTTTTCCCACTTAAGCTTTGCAGGAACGGTGGAATGCATACCGCCGTTTGCATAACCTGTAAGCTTGAAGTTTATGTTGTTGATTCCTTCTTTTGCGAGTTCATCATAAATTGTTTCGATGTCCTCGAAAGAAGTGAGCGACTTGGAAACGGTGGTAGGAACAGAGAGTACCTTCTCGATTGTTTCGGTAGAACCGAACGTTTCGATGTAAAGCGGAATCTGATCCTTTACATCGCTCTTGTCAAGGCGGGTGATGGTTCCCTTTTCAAGGAGATAGTCGCGATATGCTCTTGCCATACCCATCCAAGAGGTTTCGTAGTACTCGTCAACGCCCTTTGCCTCAGCAACTACGGGGTCAGTGAGCATAATGTACTTGAACTTGTAATTATCAACGTACTTACGCTTGGAAACAACCTGAATTTCGCTGGAAGAACCAACCGAAATAGAATCGGAAAGCACGTAAGAGTCCTTGGGTCTCGGATTTACCGAAACCTGAACGCCGTTAAAGCTGTGAAGCTGATTCTCGTGCTTTGCACTGATTTTTGCGAGTTCAGCACCCTCTTCGATAATAGCGAAGAAGCCGCGGGTCTCGTTTACACGCACAGATTCCTGTACGGTAATTGTTGTTTCAACCTCTTCTGTAATTTCCTCGCCTGTTTCGGGATCAACGGTAACTACAGTTTCAATATAAGGCTTTTCAACGTCCTTCTTAACGGTCTTCTGACGGGTTTCAACAAGACCGTAAACAGGCATACGGATTACGTCCTGGTTAGGCGAACCCTCAAGAGTCTGGTATGCAAAGTCGGTACCGTAAACAGAACCTGCAATGGTTGTGTTTCTCTCGGGGAATGCGCCGAATTCCATAAGTGCGCCGCTTCCGTCGGGAACGAAGGTATAACCCTTATTGGTAGCGAAGCCTGCACCCATGAAAGGAAGAACGGTAATGCCCTCAAGAGTGTAAAGTGTTTCGTCAAAACGGATACCGTTTGCAGGAAGTGTCACTTCAAGACCGTCCTTGGTGAGCTTATACTCAAGAGACATACGGAATACGGGAGTGCTGAGTGCAGTTGCCTCGTACTGAGTGATCTCATGGTCATAGTCCATCTGCTCGTAAGTATAGTCGGGAGCATAGGTCTTGATGATGTTTTCCATCATAGCAAGCTCACGGTTGTTAATGTCCTCGGTAAGAACGTAAACCGCCATACTTGCAGTAATAGGATAAGCACGAAGCATCTCTTCCTTAACGACCTGTGCAATATCGGGATCAAAGGGATCCTTGAGGTCGTAGAAAGATGCTATCTTCTGATAATAGAAGTTTGAGTCGATATTATCAAGAATTTCGGAATGAAGTCTGTCCTTGGAAATCATACGGGGAACGAGGTAGTTTGCATTGGCACGACCGATAGTGTACTCAACGCGGATACCGTCCTTGATATCCTTGATGATGATCTGGTCAAGTGCTGCTGCGTGCTCATAGGAGGAATACTCCTTAGCAGTACCGTTCTCGGTGTAATTTACAAGAATCTGAGAAAGAAGCTTGTTCTTGGTAGCCTCTGTACCCTTCGAAGTAGCTGCATCATAAGGGTTGGTAAAGAGAGTCTGTCCAGTCGCCTTATTGATGATTGCAACCTCTGCGGTGTTAGGCTCAATGTAAAGCTCATAGCCGTAAAGGTCGAGCTTTTTCTCCATTGTAGCAATCTTTTCTTCCTCAGTAAGGAATACTGTCGTAGTGTAGTCCTTGAATCCGATTTCGGAGGTTTTGCCTCCCTCTTTGGACTCTTCTTCGCCCTCGGCAGCTTCTGCATCCTCAGCTGGTCCTTCGGTTGCTTCTGCAGCGTCGGTAGTCTCCTCGGGAGCTGTAGTTTCCTCTGCCTCAGTCGCAAATACGACAGTTGCAAGAGAAAGCATCATAAGGAGTGCAAGTAAAACGGATATTAATTTTTTCATAACGGTTCATACACTCCTTTCTTATATTCTGTACTGCAGCTCAACAACAATGTTGGTAACGAAAGATACCATATTGCCGATAAGGCTGGTGAAAAGTATGCCGATGAACATTACGACTGCCATACCGAGAATGGTGGCGATAGTCATAATAAGGTTTTTGCCGAGCGTGTAGTCGTGTGTAACCTGTGCGCCGAAGAAGATCAGCATAAAGGTCCAAACGTAGCCGATATTGATAAGAAGTGTGATGATACCGGTTTCGCTTGAGAGAACTACGTTCGAGAAGAGGGTTGCGGGAATGAGGGTAAGAATCATCGGGAAGAGCGCGTAGCAGGTAGCAACGTAAACGTCCTTAAGACTTCCTTCGCCCTCAAAGAGAGTGGTAAGACACCAGTTTGATACTACCCAGAGTACAAGCGGGACAAGAATCGAGCCTGCCTGAGCAAAAATGGTGGAATACTCGTCGGTCGGGTTAAGTACGTAGCCACGGCCGATAGAGTTATAGTAGAATGCAAGAATTGCAAGACCGAGAATGGTGGAAGCGGCACGTACGGAACCGCGCTTTTCATGCTTCAAGTCCCAGAAACCGTCGAACGGATGGAAGATGAGATGGAAAGCATAGAGGAGTTCCTGCCAGTAGGTCTTGCGACCAACCTTAAGTGCAGTTTCCTTGTTGACTCTCTTATAATACTTCGAGAATCTCGTCCAAAGGAGTACAAACGCGATTACGCCGAGAGGAATGAGAAGGAAGTAGTTCTCCATCCACTGCTTACGTACTTCCTGGAATGCTGCGGAATAGTTTGAGGTATCGTATGCGGACTTGTAATACTCCATAGCCTCGGTGTAATCACCGGCATTGTAGTAAGAACGTCCGATACCTATATAGGCAAGGTCAAAGTTGGAATTTCTCTTGAGAATTTCCTGCCAATAGTCAATAGCCTTGTCAAACTGACGGTTGTTCTCGTTTGCGAGTGCGGAAATAAGGATATCACCGTACTCAGTACGCTTGTAAACCGTGAAAAGGTCGTCGCTCTTATCAAGAACGAGCATTGTGTCGCCCTGATAAGCAATTGCCTCAATGCTTGTAAGGTTACCGAGCTGACCGCCCTTGTCACCGAAAGCAAAGAGAAGCTGACCGTTATCGTCGTAAGTATAAATCTTCTGACGCTTTTCATCGATGATGGACCAGGTCTTTTCAGGACCTACTGCAACGTCAATAATTCTCGAAAGAGTATTACGGGTTACGTTAACTTCGCCCGAGGGGGAGAAGTAACCGAGACGCTTCATAATCTCGTCGCCCGCTGCGTTAAGCTTTCTTACAGGAGAATACTTAGCACTTCTTGAACGGAGCTGGTTATACTGATTGCCCGCGCCAATCGATGAAGAAGTTACGTAAATAAATCCGTCGGAGTCAACACAGATGTTGTTATACTCGGTAGGGATAGACTGTGCAGACTTCTGACGCTGCTCTTTGGTCTGGAATCCTCTCCAGATAACGTCCCAAAGGCTGTAGGTTACTTCCTGAGCACCGATAAATCCGGTGAACTGACCGTCGCTTGTAAGCACGATAACACCCTGATATGTAGTGGAAGAAATAACGTAAATTCTGTCATACTGGTCTACCGCAACTGCGATCGGCTTGTAGATAGAGTCTTCGCCGAAGAGTGCGCTTGAAGGTTTTGCAAGGATTTTTTCAAAGTTACCCTCGCGGTCGAACACAACGATACGGTTTGCATCGGTATCGCAGACGAAAATCTGCTTGTCATTTGCAAATACGCCGCTGGGCTTTGTAAAGCCGTCCGGAATACCCTGACCGTTAATGAAATCCTTGATTTCAAAAGAAAGCTTGTAGTTAGGGTCAAGCACGATAACGCGATTGTTTGCCGCATCTACAATGTAAACGTTTCCGTCGCAGTCAACGAAAAGGTCTCTCGGATCGTCAAGCTTAACGTTGAGTCCCATATATTCGGAGTCAACGTTCATTACAGGAGAATATGCAGTAGGAGAAATACGGGGAGTACCGTCCTTTGCATACGTGTAGGTGGTGTAAGGCTCTATAGCGCCTGCAAGAGGAGTAAGAGCAAATACAAGTGCAAAAAGACAGAGAAGTATTTTAGTAATTATTTTCATTTGTATACCTCCCTTAGTCCTTCATACCACTCGAGCCCATCGTTTCAATAACGTTGCTCTGGCAGATTACGAATACGGTGATAGGAACTATCATCATAATAACTGTTGCTGCAGCACCGACACCGGCACGGGCGATACCGCCTGTTACGATCTGGTTGATTGCATAGTTGAACGTTTTAAGCTGCTCGCTGTAAATGTAAATCGAGTTGCCCGCGTTCCAAAGTCCCTTGAAGGACTCGATCATAAGTGTAAGCCATGCAGGCTTAACCATAGGCATTGCGATTATCCAGAAGGTTCTGAATTCGCTTGAACCGTCAAGTCTTGCACTCTCAAGAACCTCGTTGGAAACACCGGTTTCCATAAACTGCTTCATAAGGTAAAGACCCATTGAAGTACAGAACGCAGGAATAATAATAGCAAAATATGAGTCAAGCCAACGGAGAGTACTCATAGTAAGGAAGTTTGCAATCGCTGTAACCGTCTGATGGAACATAAGCGACGTAACTACAAGCTGGAAGAAGAACTTGCGTCCCGGGAACTTCAGCTTTGCAAGCGCATACGCTGCCATCGAGGAAAGAAGCAAGTTACCAAAAGTACCGGTAACCGAAATGAATACGGTGTTGAATATGTAACGCGAAAAAGGTACGTAGTTGTCACTCATAAGAGTAAACAGGTCGCCGAAGTTTGAAAGCGTGGGGCTTTCAACGTAGAAACGGGGCGGGAACATCCAAAGCTCGTCAAGAGGCTTGAGAGACTGCATGATAACGTAGTACATCGGCAGGAACATAAAGGTTCCCATTATAATAAGGAAAAGATTAATGCCGAAGTCTCCGCCGCCGCTACGGCTGAGGACAACTTTATGTGAACGTGTTCTTAATTTAGCCATATTACTGTCCTATCTTCGATAATCCTTTCTTTATTAATGTGTTTGCAGTAATCATTATTACGAAGAGTATTACTGCAATTGCAGAGGCATAACCCATCTCATAGCGCTGTCCGCCGTAGTCGTCAAGGTGGTGCATAATCGTGTGAGCCGCATAGTCAACGGAGGGGAATCCGCAAAGCGCGGTAACGATACCGCCGAAGCCGAACGACTGTGTAATCGAAAGCACTGCACCGAACATAAGCTGAGGACGCATATAAGGAAGGGTGATATACCAGAATTCCTGCCAACGGTTCTTTACACCGTCAACAGCACCTGCTTCGTACAGATGGCGCGGTACGTTCTGAAGACCTGCAATGAAGGAAAGGAACGCAGTACCGAGCGAAGTCCAAAGTGCAACTACGATACAAAGAGGCATAACGTAGTCGGCATCCTGGAACCAGAGAACCGCATCGTCTATAACACCCATATTAAGGAGTGTACCGTTTACCCAACCGTAAGAGTCAGAGCTGAAGAGTGTCTGCCATACAAGGTAAACAGAACCTGAAATTGAAGGTGCATAGAAGATAAGGGTTACTACCGAACGGAGCTTGGGACCAAGCTCGTTGATAAACCATGCGATGAGAAGCGACAGTATGTATGATACAGGACCCGTGATGCACGCAAAAATAAGCGTGTTCTGAGCTGCAAGAATAAATACGTCGTCATCAAGGAAAAGTCTGATATAGTTGCTGAGGCCAAGGAAGTTAGGCATCTCAAGCATATTAAAGTCTGTAAAGCTGAGCGAAATAGACAAGAGTACAGGCCATACAGTGAAGATGAAGAAGAGGAACATAAAGGGTGCGATGAACAAATACGCTACCTTGTTCTTTTTAATCTCTTTCCAGGTCCACTGCCACTTGGTCATGTCTTTTTGATTTACCGGACGCTTTACTGCCGTTTTGTTTGACATGAATTTTCTCTCCTTTTATTATATAGTGAGTAATTTACAAGCGTCCGCTTATTAGTTGCCGTTTTCGGCAAGCCATGCCTGCATCTGTTCATAAACCTCAGGGGAATTTGCATAAGTCTTGCCCGCTTCAAGAGTGGGAAGTCCGAATTCTTCACGCTTACGTGTAATTTCCTTATTAATAGTAGTTACGTAGCTCTGAAGCTCGGTAACAGGGTCTGCACCGTCGTTAACTACGGAAAGCTGCGCAAAGTTGAGGTAACGTGCGAAAATGTATGCACCGGGGAAGTTCTGGATTGCAGAAAGATTGTTGAACTGATCGGAAAGTGCTTCATACTCGCTCGTTGTCCAAGGCATTTCTGCAATTGCTTCTCTGTTAGCGGTATGGTACTTCGCCGCCTGACCGATCGTTGTTACAAGATCACTACCGTAAGCAGCCTGCGCATCCTTGCCGCAGTACCAACGCATAAACTCCCATGCGCTTTCAGGGTCGGAAGTGCCGTGAAGCATAATCGTTGCTGCAACCGCATTAACCGCATTGTAGTTAACAGTGCCGTCTGCGCGTACGGTGCCGGGCAGCGGAACCATTTCCCAAAGACCGTCAATTTCAGTTGCAAATACGGTGAGCTGATTGTATGTGGAAGCATAGTCAGCAATAAGAATCGGCATTTCACCCGTTCTGAAACGGTTAGGACCGTCAAAGGTGTACGGGAACGAATAGTCGGTATAGAATCTGGTATACTTTTCGAATGCCTCAAGCGCTATGTTGGAATCAAGACCGCAACGCAGACCGTCATCAGCAAATCTGTCGCCGCCCATCTGATAAAGGAAGATATCGTAGTCCTTGCTAAGACCGATAGACATATTGTTAGCCTGAAGTACGGGAAGCATCGCAAGAAGGTCATCCCAAGTCTTAGGAATCTCAAGACCGAGGTCTGCAAGAATGTCGATACGTACGAACATCATCTGGAATGCAACTCTTTCCGGCATACCGTAAACAGTGCCGTAAAGGCTTACAGGAAGAACCGAAGACTCATGGAACTCGGACATAGCCGCATCGAAGCCGTCAAAATCGTTAAGCGGAAGCACCGCGTTACGAATTGCATAGTTGATAACGTCAACACCCGCTGCACCAAGGAAGGCGTCAGGTCCCTGTCCGGAAAGTACCGAGGGAAGAAGAGTACCGGGGGTAACGAGTTTTACGTTTACACCGATGTCGCTGCCCGCGGTAAATTCACCTGCAACGAGATTCTTAAGAATCTTCGCCTGGTCGCGTCCTTCAGTGGTCCATACTTCAATGTTCTTCTCGGTAGCCGCCTCAGAAACCGCACCCATTGTGCTGTAGTCGGTGAAGAAGCTTGCTATAAACGCCTTGAACTCGAATGCAACAGCCTCAAAGAAAGAAGCGTTTGCACGAGGCAGCTCTGCATCAGAAGACTGAATCATAATGTAGTCAACGCGGAGCGGCTGAGTACGTACGTTGTTAAGCCAGGTACCGAGAGTACCGATATACGTCTTGAGGTTGTCAAGGTTAGGAGCGATTTCATCCTCGTCTCCTCCCATACGGTCAAGCAGGAACGCAACCTTGTCGAGAGTTGCGGTCTGCGAACCCTTTTCACCGCAGAGTTCCGTGATGTACTCAGAAACTGCATAAAGGTTTCTCGACTCGATAAGCATTGTACGGATAGTGTTGGGCATGAGTCTTTCAAAGCCGTAGTCACGGTACTCATCAGGATCCGCACCGGTAAGCTTCATAATATCGAGATAGCAATGGTTTATATTATTCAGGGAGGATTCAACCTGTCGGATGATGTCCGCAAACTGGCCAAGGCTTACTTCAAGGCGAAGTGTATGCTTGCCGGGAGTGAGATAAAACTCAAATTCGGTTTCGCCGTCACTGACACCCTCACACTTCCAGTCCTTTGAGTAGTCAAAGCGGAGTTCTCTGCATTCCTCAAAAGGAAGTTTGCCGTCGAGATAAATTGCTCTCGAGGTAAACATACCGGAAATATCATTCTGCTTGGAACGGAGAGCAATCGTGTAGAAGCCCTCGGTTTTAACGTCAAAATCGTATTCAACCCACTGACCTACAGTCTTGAAGTTTTCGCTTCCGCCCATAAAGTTGAGAAGCTGAAGCTGCGGGTCCTGAGGTGAGGAAATTGCGCTTGTACGGTCGGTGAGGGGGTAAATAGACTCATCCGACTGACGTGCAGGCTCCTCTGCCTCGAGTTTTATAACGTCCTGTCCCTTGGTGTAAGCACCGTTAGTCTTAGCAACGTTAGCCTTGTACTCTTCGTACGTAGGAATATCCTCAATAGGACTGAGCGTTATAGACTTTATGTTCATGGGCTCACGGGTGGACTCGAGCGTTATCGTGTTCTCGCCTGCTTCAAAGTAGAACTGAAGCGGGTCTGCATAATATCCGGTTGCATCCTTAACCGTGTATTCGATCCAGTCAACCGCACTTACGTTATCGGGACGGATATCGTTGCCCGAAACGTCCTTAAGGAAACGAACTGTTCCGTCCGCAAGTGCAGTGTACACGGGTGCCCAGGTTTTTGAAATTGTAATCGAGCGCGCCTCGGAATAAGGCACTTTACCGTTAATGTAGAGAATACGTTCAACAGCAGTGGAGCGCTCCTTAACGCCTGCTTCAAGAGTAGCGTCACCGGGATAGCACTCAAGAGTTACGGTATAAAGGCCGGTCTTGGGAACGCTAACGTTCCAGGTAACCTTTCCGCTCGCAGAAGTGTAGAGCGATTCTTCTTTGTCATCTGCGACATCGAACACAACCTTTGCGGCTTTGTCCGTTGTCTTCTCCGCAACGTACTCGGTAGCATCAATAGTAACCGAAGCAGTTGCTGTTGTCGCCTCCGAGTATTCCGCAAGGTATTCCTCGTAGTCGACCGTGTTGAGAATCTCATTCCATTCCTGCATGGTACGGCCGCCGGCAGTAGTTTTCTCCTCTGTTTCCGTAGCAAACGCTACAGCAGAGAAACTGCCGCAAGCCATAACAAAGGCAAGGAAGAGAGCCAACACTTTTGAAAGTTTTGTTCTCATCATAGATTTTTCCTCCCAAAGCTTAGCTGTGATACACGCGTATACACGCGCGCGTAGAGTAAAAAGCACAAAACCGCGGTTTTCGACAAACACCGAAACCGGTTATGTGCATAATTACCCATAATTTGTCTTGTATATTCTAACATAGAAGGCTATTGTTGTCAAGTACGCTAAAATGCACCTTCTTTTCATTTTTTCTTCACATCAGGCAAAAATCCGCAATCAAGTTGTTTTCGTGCTGCAAAAGGCAAAGCAACAATAAAAACAAAAACCACCTTTCAAAAGCGATTATGTTAATTTCGTTAACATAATCGCTTGTTTTTATACATAAAAATCGCGTATTAAATCTCATTTTTGTTACAAGTTTAATTTTATTAACATTTTTGGGGGATTTTAAACTCATTTTTCTCCCTAAAATTGCGCCTCGGCTTTTTGGTCATTTTAGACAAAATTCAAGAATTTTTTTCTACAGATATACAAATTGCACATCTTGTCAAAAAGTTTTTTCATGTATTAGCTTATTTTCATCGCATATCGCAGCAAATAGCCTTTTTTTACTAATATATTATAATTTTTCAAAAAAATAAAAAAACACTGCCGCATTTTTTCAACGCGGCAGTGCCTGTGTTTTTACTCGTCTATTTCGCCGTGATCGTGGTCGTGACCCATTATCTCTTCGGCTTCGGCAATAACGGGGTGTGCAATTCCCTGCTTCTTATAATAATCGGCAAGTGCGCATTTTACTGCTTCCTCAGCAAGCACCGAGCAGTGAACCTTAACCGCCGGAAGTCCGCCAAGGGCATCAATTACGGCCTTGTTGGTAAGTGCAAGAGCATCGTCAACGCTCTTACCCTTAATCATCTCGGTCGCCATGGAAGACGTCGCAACAGCCGCGCCGCATCCGAAGGTCTTGAACTTGACGTCAACTATAATTCCGTCTTCGATCTTCAGATACATCTTCATAATATCGCCACACTTGGCATTTCCGATTTCTCCTATGCCGTCGGCATCTTCAATAACACCGACGTTGCGGGGATTGGTAAAATGGTCCATTACTTCGGGACTGTATAACATACTCATAGTTAATTACTCCTTTACGTTTTCATAAAGAGGACTCATATCGCGGAGCCTTTTGATAATAGGCGGAAGTTTTTCAAGAATGTAATCAACGTCCTCTTTCGTTGTTTCATTCGAAATAGAAAGGCGAAGCGAGCCGTGTGCTCTTTCGTGAGGAACACCGATAGCAAGCAACACGTGCGACGGGTCAAGCGATGCGGAAGAGCAAGCCGAGCCCGTAGAAGCCGCAATTCCCTCAAAGTCGAGGAGAAGCAGCATACTTTCGCCTTCAATATATTCAAACCCTATATTAACGTTACCGGGCAGGCGCATATTGCCGCGCGGACCGTTAAGAGAGGTATGCGGAATTTCATCAAGAATTCTGTCGATAAGCATATCGCGGAGCTCTGCAACCTTTTTCATTTCAGGAAGCTTTGCAACTGCGTTTTCAATAGCGGTTGCAAGACCGATAATATAAGGCGTATTCTCGGTTCCGCCGCGTTTGCCTCTTTCCTGACCGCCGCCGTCGATAAGATTATTGATACGGACACCGGTCTTTACGTAAAGAGCACCGATGCCTTTCGGCGCGTGAATTTTGTGTCCCGAAAGCGAAAGCATATCAACGCCGAGTTCTTTGACGTCTACGGGGATATTTCCAACCGCCTGAACGGCGTCGGTAAACATCAGTGCGCCATACTCATGTGCGATTTTCGCAATTTCCTTTACGGGCTCAATAGTACCTATTTCATTATTCGCCATCATTACGGATACAAGCGCGGTTTTATCGCTGATTGCTTCTTTAAGAGCATCAATCGAAACAACTCCGTCTGTATCAACGGGCAGATAAGTAACGGTAAAGCCATCCTTTTCAAGAGCCTTGCACGCGTGAAGCGCCGCATGGTGTTCAACAGCACTTGTGATTATATGGGTTCTTCCCTTTGCGCGCCCTGCATAAGCCGCGCCCTTTATTGCCCAGTTGTCCGCCTCGCTGCCACACGAGGTGAAAAACACTTCTTTCGCATTTGCGCCTATACATGCTGCAATGCGCGCTCTTGCATCTTCCATTGCAATCGCCGCTTCTCTTCCCTTGGTATGAAGAGTAGAAGGATTACCCCAATTTTCCGTAAAATAGGGCATCATTGCGTCGAGGACTTCTTTTGAAACAGGAGTCGTCGCCGCATTGTCTGCATAAACGATTCTTTTCATTTTATTACTCCTTGCGCCGTAGCGCATTTATCTTTTTATAAATACGAAATTTCTTCGTATCAATATATTGTATAACGAAAACATTACAATTGCAAGCAAAATTTCAATATTTTCTACTTTATATGTAATTAAAAGGTCTTATTGACTTTTCTTTGTCTATATTTTATAATATACCATAGTACAAAAACATATACAGTTCAAAGGAGATACATATGTTGAAAATAGGAATTGACCTCGGCGGTACTAATATAGCCGCAGGTATTGTGAACGAAAGCGGTGAAATTCTTTTCAAGTCCTCGGTGCCCACGGTTGCATCAAGACCTAAAGAAGAAATCATAGACGATATTGCTCTTCTCTGCAAAAATCTCTGCGTAGAATCGGGCACAGACTTTAATTCAATCGAGTCCGTAGGAATTGCAGTTCCGGGTGGCGTTGACGAGAAAAAGGGTGTAATTATTCTCACCCCCAACATTCCTTTCTCAGGTCTTCCGATTTGCGACATCCTTTCCGAAAAGCTTGACGGCAAAAGAGTTACTCTTGCAAACGATGCAAATGCCGCTACTCTTGCAGAAGTTCTCGCAGGTGCGGCAAAGGGTGCTGAAAATGCAGTTATGATTACTCTCGGTACCGGTGTCGGCGGCGGAATCGTAATTGACAAGAAAATTTACAGCGGTTCAAACGGCCTTGCAGGCGAAATCGGCCATTTCGTAATCCAAATGGGCGGAGAAAAGTGCGGATGCGGCAGACGAGGATGCTTTGAAGCGTATGCTTCTGCAACCGCGCTCATCAGAATGACCAAGGATGAGATTAATAAATGCTTTATGAGCGGCGAGGCAACTCTTATGGCTGAGGGCAGCCGCATTACCGCGCGCACCGCATTCGATGCCTTCAAGCAGGGCGATGCAGCGGCGGCAAGAGTAATAGAAACCTACACCGATGCACTTGCAAACGGCATTATTTCAATGATAAACATCTTCCAGCCCGACGTATTCATCATTGGCGGCGGTGTTTCCGGCGAAAAGCAGTTCCTTATCGATCTTCTTCAGCCCAAGATTGATGCCGAGGAATTTGCGCGCAACTCCGAAAAGCGCACCCGCATTTGCACCGCAACCTGCGGAAACGATGCAGGTATCATAGGAGCCGCACTTTCATAATGAAACTCAAAAACACGTTCAAGCTTATAGGAGTCACTCTTTTTTTGGGTGCACTTCTTTTAATGCTCTATTTTCAAAATCCGAAAGCCGACGTAATATCTGTAGTAGCTTTGGTTTCGTTCGGATGCGTTATCGCATTCAGTGGTGCCTGCCTTGTAACAGGCGAACTCATCGGAAGAATTGAAACGCTCGAAAACAAGGTTTTCCGGCTTGAAGAAGAGTTAAAAAAACTTAAAAACAAGGAAAATGACAATGAATAAAATACCGATAAAAAAAGAGCCTCTTTTCGAAGAAGTAGGCTCTATACAAGAACTCGTTGAGCATTATCGCGGTCACGGTGACAAAGTAGCGTTCGACTATTTCGTCGGCAGTGAACTTAAAGAAATGACGTATGCGGAGTTTGCCGAAAATATCGACAGCTTTGCAGCGGGGCTTAAAGCTATCGGAAAAAGCGGTAAAAGAGTTGCCATCATCGGCGAAACCTCTCCCTACTGGTATATTGCATACCTCGCTACCCTCTGCACCGACGGTGTTGCAATTCCGCTCGACAAGGAGCTTGCAGTACCCGAAATCGAAAACTTCCTCGTGCGCAGTGAAGCAGAGGTGCTTGTCTTCTCAAACTCCTTTGAAAAAAAGTTTACCGAGATAGCAGAACGCCACCCCGAAATCTCCTTTATACCGATATACGACAACGAATTCGAAGTCTACTCCGCTTCGGTAATCAGTATGATTGAGTCTTCAAGAGACCTTCCGTGCGCTTTTGCCGAAGATCCTGACATAATGAAAATGTCTATTATGCTCTTCACGTCGGGAACTACAGGTACAAGCAAGTGCGTTATGCTTTCTCAGCACAACCTTTGTTCTGCCATCAACGCAGCCTGTGGAAGTGTTTACTTCTTCCCCGACGACGTGCTTCTCTCTGTGCTTCCCGTGCATCATACATACGAACTCTGCTGCACGCTTTCGGGTATGAACTACGGTATGCGCGTCGCCATCAATGACTCACTCCGCCACGTTCTCCGCAACATCAATAAATTCAAGCCTACTGCCCTTGTGCTTGTTCCTCTATTTGTAAACACAATGGAGAAGAAAATCTGGGACGAGCTCCGCAAAAAGAAGCTCGACAAGGTTATGCGCGGTCTTATGAAGGCTTCAAACGGTATGCGCAAGGTCGGTATCGATATGCGCCGCGGCATTTTCAGCGCGGTTATAAAGTCCTTTGGCGGCGACCTTAAAAAAATCATCTGCGGCGGTGCGGCGCTCAATCAGGATATCGCAAACACCTTCCGCTCACTCGGCATTGAGATCTGGGAGGGTTACGGAATTACCGAATGCTCGCCTCTTGTTGCGGTTGACGTTTACTATGCACCAAAGCCCGGTACCGTTGGTCTTCCTGTTTCCTGCTGCACGGTAAAAATTGATGCGACCGATAAAGACGAAGCAGGTCACGACATAGGCGAAATTCTCGTCAAAGGCAGCAACGTTATGCTCGGCTATTACGGTGATGAAGAAGCAACTGCCGCGGCATTCACCGAGGACGGATACTTCCGCACGGGTGACGTCGGATATCTTGATGAAGACGGCTACCTCAAAATTACGGGAAGAAGCAAATCGGTAATAGTTCTTGAAAACGGCAAGAACGTATTCCCCGAAGAAATCGAGGAATATCTTGAGCCTATCGAAACCATTTCCGAGTGCGTAGTTGTAGGCAGAAAGGCAGAGGACAGCGACACGGTTAACCTTGTTGCAATCATCTATCCCGACCGCGCAAAGTTTTCGGAGGGCGCAACCGACGAAGACATTCTTGCTTCTCTCAAGAGTGAAATCGACACGGTAAACCGCAAGCTTATCAGCTACAAGAGAATTGACCATATCGAACTCCGCGAAACCGAGTTTGAAAAAACCACTACAAGAAAAATCAGAAGAAACCTTGTAAAATAAGCAAAATCCCGTCGGCACAAGCCGACGGGATTTCTGTTTCAAAATCATTTTATAAGATTTTCTTTTTTAAAGGCACATGCTAAAGCAACTGCTGCAAAAGAAGCAAATCCGTGGTCACGACTTCCCTTGCCGTCTTTGTATTCCCACAGCGTCCCCGTTGCTTTTGACATATCAAGGCAAAAGCCCTTAACGTCTTTAAGTAAAGAAACGTATTCGCGGGTACGTATCAGAAGCAGCATACGCAAATATCTGCCGATAAATGCATTGACAGGTACAAAATTCGGATGTGATGCAAATTCGGAAAAACCGTTTTTTGTATACTCGCTCAAAAGCGAATATTTCGCATCCTTCAGAGAAACGTCTCCAAAGAGCATTGCATAATACTGCCCTGCCTCTGAAAAGTTTTCCGTATTTTGCAAAGCACCGTTTTCGTTGCGCACAGCGTTGTCTATAAACACTTCCCCGTTAAACGAAAGTTCGGTTGTTTTCTCTATTATGCGAAGTGCCTTTTCCCTGTGCGCCTCATCACCGTACAGGTCATATGCCGCACGCAACACCTCCGCATACAGAAAATTTGTAGGATAGTTTACGTCCTTTGTCCAATCGTTTGCACGCGACCATTCGACAAAATTCCAGGACGGAAGCTTTTCAAGCAGTCCGTATTCGTTTTCATACTCCTGCAAAAACTCGATAACTCCCGTCACGCTTTTGCGAAAATCCTCTTTTTCGTCAATATGTCCGCGTTTAAGAAGGTAATCACGAACTTCAATAACGTACCACATATTCCATTGCGGAATAAACTTATCTTCGTTAGTCAAGTCTGCGGGATAGCACATCGGTAAAGCACCCATAGGAAGTCTTCCATCCCCCTCATAAAGGCGGTAATTCTCAAGGTATGCCGACTCGACGTCGCTCTTTCCGAAGAAGAAATCCTCTACGATACCCATAAAATAAGAATCGCAAAGCCATCCTGCACGCTCACGTGAAGGACAGTCGGTATATATATCGGCAGCATTGTGCGCAAAAGAATTTACCGCAGCATCATAAATAATGCGGCTCTCATCGTCCAAGAAATCCGGCGCTTTTATACCCGTCATATCGCATTCCAGCGTAGTTACGCCAAATTTTTTGATACTGACTTCGCCTTTTTTGACAAACAGTATTGCAAAACGCACGGTATACGGTTCAAAGCTTACCGTCTCGTTGTCGCCTGTCGGCAGAAAGTACTCCAGCACGTTCTGGCAATTGATATTGGTAAATTTAAAATTGTCAGGTTCGCAAAGCTCGGTAAATCCGATTACAACGTCAGCCTCAGCCATAACTTCACCTGAGAACTTAATAAAACCCGATTCTATACCCGAAAGGTCGAAAATAGCATATTCGTTTTCCTTCAAAGTAAGCGGAAGCGGCTGACTGTGCTTCTTAGGAATCTGCTTTTGGCGTTGAATCCAGCGAAATGGCTTATACAAAACCTCTTCTTCTCTGTAGCGACCCCATTTTTCGTCGATGACAAAAGAATATTTATTGTTAGTATATTCAAGCGTTTCATCAAAACAAAAGCTTCCGACGGTGACGGCATTATCCGCCGACACTTCTCTGTATCGCGGATAAGGCGCTCTTCTGTCAAGCCACTTCGGCGATGCAACAGTCGTAGCCTCTATGCGGTATGCAGATGAAAACGGCTCTTTCTCCCTTGCATCGTAAATCTCCGAAAAATGCCTTTGCCCCGAGTAGCGCTCTGTCTTTTGCAAATAGTTTGCAGAAAGATAACACTCGAAATCTCTTCCCGTATATAGCAGCACTTCCTTGCCGCAAAGAACCTCGGCGCAAACAAAAGACTCCGAGCGCACAGTAGAAAAAGAGCTGCATGCATACCCCGCAACCTCAATTCGTATGGTGTTTTCTCCATTACGATGGTACTTTCCAAGAGATATTTCATCAACTCTGGCATATCCTTTTGCAGCGCGGCAGGGTCCGAATGCAACAAAAACATTATTGACAAAAAGCTTATAAAAGCTTGCGGCGGATATAAGAATTCTCACGTTTTCAAGCGACGGTACGCTTGAAATAGCCACTATATGAGTATTAAGCTCGTTTTCTTTACCGGCAGCAAATATCGGGACAGCTTTTTTAAACATTATCTTCTCCTTTTATTCAAGTACACAGGTATCTTTATATCCGTCATCGCATTTTCCTTGTTTTCGGAAAAAGCATAGCCACCTCAGTCGATATACATAGCACCACTGATCACAGTTTAGCACAGTAAAAATGCAGAATCAATACTTAATAAAGCGTTGATGTAAATTAATGTTTAGCGCACTTTGTGCGCTAAACATTAATAATGC
>JAFYPS010000145.1 GCA_017547395.1 Clostridia bacterium | reverse complement strand
TAGTCTTCAGCGTCCTTTATATAAATGTGCGGATCTTCTAAAGGCGAGTGATCGGGATAGTTTTCTTCGTCGCCCATAAGAAAGTATTCGTTGAACAAAACCGAGATATAAAGCGTATGCTCTCCCTTTTGTGCAACAGTGAACGTCCTCGACGGTGTGAAAACACCGTCTACAGCATATTCTCCGTCATAATATCTTATAATCGGATCTATACCGTTACGCCCAAAACCCGAAAAATTACATGCATACTTTCCGTCAAGCGTTTTGACTTCACCGTCAAGCTTATAGGTTACCGAAAAATCAAAAACGTGCTCGGTAACTGCAGGGGATTTTTGTATTGAAAAAAACAAATTAGCCGCAATGGCAAGGATAATACCGATTGTAATAATGCTTACCGCAATTTTCAAACTTTTCTTTTTCATTTTCTCACCCTTTAGCAATCAAAACAAAGGTTGTCGGTTTTCTCAAGAAGTGTTGCAAGCATTTCCTTGCATCTTTCGATTTTTGCAGGACTGCTTTCTTCTTCAGGACGGCGGAGGGCACGGCGAAGCATACGTGTGTAGCCGATAATCATTGCCTTTTCGGCAACGCTGCGGCACACGGCTTCATCCTCGGTTCCAAGATACATCCCAAGCGACATATCCCAGAACTTTTCTGCGGTTTCGTGAGTATAACCAAAGAAATTAATGCTTACCTGATGGTCAAGCTCGGAATATCCGATAAATGCATTGAACATAGAACCGAGTTCAAACACGGGATGACCCATACAAAGGGTGTCCATATCTATAAGCAACGGCTCTCCGTTTTGTACCATAATGTTATTGGTATGATAGTCGCCGTGCATAAGCGTGTTTCTCTTGGGAACCGCTTGTATCAAAGCGCGAAGCTTTTCGCCCTGCTCTTTCGGAAGATGAGGAGCAACGAAATCCGCCCAGGCAAGTGCAGTTTCCTTCATGTCCGGAACTTCACCGTCCTCCACCGTGATAGCGTGAATGCTTTTAAGCATATCAATGTAGTACTTTGCCGCTTCGGACATATCGCTTGGATTATTGCGAATCAGTTTTGTTACGCTGACTGCATTCAAAAGTTCAGTAACCGTTCCGTAGCCGTCATCTACACGGACAATGCCGTATGGAATTGCAGTATTGATGCCAAGGACAAACGCTTTTCTGGCATTTTCCCTTTCCTGCTTTATCTCGGGGAGCGAATCCTTTGCAAAATAGGTCTTGAGAATAGTTTCGTCATCGTAGCGATAAACGGCTCCGTTAGCACCCTTTGCAATGAACTCACAACCGCTGACGCTCATTCTCTGATACGCCTTTTCAACCGTAACCATATCGGTAAAGCCGGTCATATCAAAAACCTCGTAAACGTCTGCCGCTACGTTGATAATCGCAAGCTTCGGCTCTTCTTTTCTGAGTCTTAAAATCACGCGGAGTCCCGCAGAAGATATGTACTCAAGCTTATCTGCATCAATGACGGTATGCTTTCCGGGATTGTCGTTTTTAATGCGAAAAATCTCATTTTCCGCCTCTGCCGCGTTAGAAGCATCAACTCTTCCTTCAACCGCAATATATAAAATATCTTTGTCTATGCGATAGGTAATTTCCATTTTCATTCTCCTTTCCCGAACACAAGGTCGGTGAGCGTTTTATATTCAATCCAAGCCGAAGTGTCGGACAATGCTTCGGTCAACTCAGCAATCGAACGGTAATACCAGGCTTGCTCGGCAGCATTCTTTTGATTGAATCTCTGCCACATTCCGATACCCTCAACCTTGAAATCACGGTAGATGGAACGCATATTGGCAAGCTTATCGCCAAGCCACACCATCTTCACGGCAATATCGTCCGTATTTTTCAGCGTGCCGAGAGATTCTTCTTTACGTACACGCCAGGTTGACTCGGGCGGCAGATCTGCCCGCTTATCCTCGGTTTCCGACTCGACAAGCTCCCGTACGCGCTTTCCGAAACGCTCTTCAATTTCCTGTAAGGTAATTCCCGCATCCTCCACAACGTCGTGCAGTGCAGCCGCGGCAATTAAATTCTGGTCATCCGTCATCGTGCCGACAATAACCGCCGCCTCAATCGGATGAAGAATATACGGGACATCACTTTTTTTGCGTCGCATTCCGTCGTGAGCCTTTACGGCAAATGCGATAGCCTCGCTTACAAGCTCCATTATTCAATCACCAGAATTTCAGCAAAGCCGGTCATTTCAAATACTTCCATAACCTCTTCGCAAACGCCCGTTACCTTCATAGAGCCGATTTTTTGCATCTTCTTCTGCGCACTGAGCAAAACGCGCAGTCCGGCGCTGGAGATATACTCCACGCCTTTCATATCGATAACAAGGTTCTCGGTGCCGCCAATGTCCTCGTTTATGCTTTTATCAAGCGCGGGAGCCGTAATGGTATCAAGCCTTCCCACCACCTCGATAACGGTTTCTTGTGTGTTTTTCTTGATTTCAATCGTCATATCCGTAAATTTCCTTTATATTTTTTTAGTCATAGTCAGAACGTTTTCACCGTTCTCGTAAGCATAACCGAGAGAGTCCATCGTTTTCTTGGCGATAAAGATGCCGAGACCGCCGATTTCGCGCTCTTCTGCGGAGAGCGTGACGTCGGGATCCGGTTTCTTTAACGGATCGAAAGGAATTCCTTTATCCGCCATACGGAAAGTAACAGTGCGGCTTGTCTCATCAAAACCAACGGAAAGCGTCGTTTCACCCTCGCTTTCGGGATAGGCATAGCGAGCAACGTTGACGAACACCTCTTCAATTGCCACACAGATTGCCGTCTGCATTTTTATGGGACATTCAAAGTCCTCAAGCATACTCTCGACAAAACCGATCACGTCGGACAGACTTTCGGTTTTTGCGGGGAAAGTTTTATTCGTCATACGCTCACCTCCTTCTCTTGGTTTATAATCAAACATCAGCATTGTAATATCGTCAAACTGCGGTGCTTCACCTACGAATTCATCGACGTTTGCCTTCAGTGCCGGCAAAAGCTCGTCGGCTTTCATTGAAGCGTTACGGTTCATAAAGTCTAAAAGTCTGTCCTCACCGTAAAGCTTGTTCTCCGCATTCGTTGCTTCAGGCACACCGTCGGTATAAAGAAACAGTCTGTCGCCGGGGCTGAGTGTGAGTTCACCGACACGGTAACGAACTCCCTCCATACCGGCAAGCACGAAGCCTGCACGGGTCTTCAGGTACTCGAACGAACCGTCTGCGCGTTTAAGCAAAGGCGGATTGTGTCCTGCGTTCGCAAACTGCACGTTGCCCGTAGTAACGTCCAGAATACCCATCCAAGCCGTTACAAACATACCCGACTCATTGTTCTCGCAAAGCTTTTCGTTTGTCTTTGTGAAAATATCGTTCACCGCCATACCGCTTTCGGCAAGGTCCTTGATAATGGTCTTGGCGGTCATCATAAACATCGCAGCGGGAATTCCCTTGCCCGAAACGTCGGCAGCGAGAAATGCCACGGTTGTGTCGCTGAGCTTATAGAAATCATAAAAATCTCCGCCAACCTCTTTCGCCGCAATCATCTGCGCGTATATGCCGTACTTCTCGCCTTGCGGGAAATTGGTGGGAAGTGCCGAAAGCTGTATTTGCTTTGCATACTCAAGCTCTTTATCGATACGCGCGGCAGCCTCTGCAATATAGCGCTTGAGGGTAGAAACCGTAGAGTTAATATCGTCCGACAAAGACGAAAATTCCTGACTTGAGCGGACGTTAACCGTTACGTTCAGGTCTCCCTTGGTGATACGGCCGAGAGTATCGTTGATTTTTTTCAAATTATTTATAATAACACGTTTTATAAGTACGTAAATAAACACAAACAGAGTTGCAAAAATGATAACCTGCATAAATATGCTTGTGTAAATCGAGGCGTCGCGCATAAACACCGCCTCAGCCTCGGGCATTGCGGCAATAATGCAATATCCCTCGACAAACTTAAAAACGTACATATGTTTTTCGCTAAGATCGGTTTTGCCGTCGACAACGTCCGCATAGTAAAGTGCCGTTGCGGTCTTACCCTCCACCATCTCTTTCGGCGGCTCGATTCCGATTGCGGAAATACTCATTCCCGAATAATCGTTGTCGATAACAAGCGAAAGCGTTTCATCACATACGGCAACAAATCCGCCCGTGCCAACGTGACGGTGCTTTGTAAAGTCAATAACAAACTCGTCAAGCATATCGTGGAACTGCTCGGCATCGTAGCCAACCTGAATGAAGCCGCCGCCGTCAAGATTTATTGCGGCATATTTTCTCAAGACCGAGCTGTCTTTTCCTCTTGGGCCGTACTTTTGCACAAAACGGTCCTGCACCCTCAAAGAATCGACAAATTCCTTTGACTGCTCCTTACTGTTCATATCGTAGTTTATGCTGTCTGCCTCTGTGGATTTTTGAATTATTCCGTCCGAGCTGACAACGTTAATCTCCACGATACCGTGCTTTTTTACAAGCTCCTCCATCGGGGCATCGGGGTTTTTTTCATATTCTGCCTTGACGTTCTCGGCAATACCGAGAAGCTGAGCATCGGATTTCGCCTTGATATCCGCTTCAACGTCGTTTATCGCGGTGGTGAACACCTCTTGAGTTTCAACCTTTACCATTCCGTTCTGAAGGATATAGGTAAACGAGCTTGTAACGAGATATGCAACCACAATACAAACCAAAAGCCAACGCTGAAACGTGCCTGAAATCTGTTCGCGCCCCTTTTTAATGACGAGGCGTTCGTGACTTAAAAAGGAAACGATAATAATTGCACAACCAACCGCAATTGAGTTGCCGATTATCATAGGAACGGTAGCACCCTTGACAAATTCAAACGCCTGAGATGAATTATCCATATTGGTAACAAAAATCAGAATCATATGGATAACTTCACACGTAACGGCAATGCAAACACCGTAACCCCAGGTGGGCTTTTTATTGTCAAACATCATCTTTCTGAGCCCTGCCGCCATAAGTCCGGCAAGAACCGTTGCAATACTACAGGCAAGACGGGTATACGTGCCGGCACCCCAATACACGGAAAACCAACGGTACAAACCGCCGATAATTCCCGAAATAATTCCTGCGGGCGCGCCGAATATAAGTCCCGCAGAAAGCGGTGCCGCGTCACGGACGTTGACAACCGCACCTAGCCACTCTACACCGTAGCTTGATGCAAATGCCGACACGCCGCCGAAAAGGACGCCGATAATAATCTGCTTTGTGATATACTTCAGTTTTTTTGCAGAAGTGTATTTATCAATCAAATAAATGCAAAGCACAAGGGCGCAATTAAGTAGTATCGGAATAGTTAACCTCATCTCGTACTCCTTATTTAAAAACGAAAAAAGCCTGAACCGCGTTGGAGATAACGTCACTGATAACGCTGATAACCAAAAGCAAAATCATATACAAAAGCATACTGCCCTTGCTGACAGACTCTCTTGTTATGCTGTAATAGAAATTAAACTGTCCCTGAAAATTATCCTCACGGCTCTGATTCCACTGATACGTGATAACGTCCTCTGCGGAACAGTCCGAAGGAAGGTATTCTTTATAAAGATTCTCTTCAAGGCGGCGGATACGGTAGCATCCGGAATCGTTCATCTCATAGTTTTCGTCAATCGAAATCGTGATAACCGCCTTTTTAAGCTTTTGACGGTGGAACATACCGATACGGGTAATTTCCTCGGGCAGAAGTCTTGATTCGTTAATACGGATTGAATATCCGTACTTTTCCGACACAACAGGCGTTGTAATCAGGTCGCGAAGCCGCCCTATTACGTTACCCACGTCAACTCGCGGCTTAAATATAGCGTCGAGGGATTTATGCGGCATACGCCAGATGAAATACGCTTCGTCGTTATCGAGATACGGCTGCAGTTCATTTAAATCAATACGGATAAGCGTTCCGCCTGACAGTGCCTCCGCTTTAAAATCCATAGTACTTATATGTACGATATCCACGGTTTTTCCGTTGTAGGCAATCTCTGAAGTATGCTGATTTTTCTTGTAGTCTACAATACAGGTCGCACTGAATATCGCCTGCAGTATTCTTGTATTTTCAAAGGACAGCGATACGTCCTCGATTTCTTCTTTCAGAACCGGAAATGGCACGTACAGGTTCAGCGATTTACTCGCCTTTATCCCCCGTATGTGAACGGCGACGTCTACGTAACTTTTGCCCTTGGGGTTAAGCCAGTCGTTGATATGAATAGTGCTTGTGTCCTCACCGTCAATCCAGACTGCCCAGCCGTCATCGGCAAACTTCCTTTGTTTCTTGGGCATTACGCTCCCCCTTTTTAAAAGTTAATCTCTTTTTGCCGCAATCAGCTTGTGTACAAACAAACCAACAAATAAAACAACAAATAATGCGGCGCTCACCTTGTGAATAACGGATAATGCTGCAATGCCGCGAACGTTTATAATAACGGCACCCGTAATCAAAGCGATGCCGTAAAAGGCTCTCATAATTACTTCAAGTGCGGGAATTTTCCAATTCTTCTTTGCGGCAACCGTATACGCTACCAATACCGCAATTCCAATAACGGATAAAGCTATATGCGCCGTCATACCCGTTGCCTTAAGCAAAAACAGTAAAATTCCTACCGCAAGCAGAACGGGTGCAAAAATAAAGTCCTTTTTCATAACGTTTTTTCTCCTAACACTTATTATTTTTAAATTTTTTTCTTTCCTATTTTGTCAATTACAAAGAACAAAAATCCCGCTGCAACAAACGCCGCAGAAAGAATTCCGATCCACATAAGAACGCCCGAAACTCCCTGAGTATCGATATTTACAAAGAAGTAAGGATAGATAAGAGGAGTGGTTGTGGTGGGAATAAGAATTGAAGAGTCAAACTTAAGAATAACCGCCTGAATAAGAAGGAAAATTACGTAAACGAGCGGGAACGCAACCGAAGCCACGGGATAATACCATCTGCACTTTTTACGTTCGTAGAACAAAAACCAGTCTGCTACGTACATAATCGGAAGAACAACGTGGAAAATGAGGCTTCCGACTCTCCAGTTAGCCTGAGGGTCACGTCCTTCTGCGCCCGCAAGCATAATATTGAACACAAGGAAGGTAAGTAAAATTCCAAGCATTCCGATAAACTTCAAAACAGGTACCGCAGAAACGTAGCTGTCCTCTTTTTTCCTTGCGGTCTGAATAAGCGAGCAAAGCATAACGCCGATGCAGAGGAAATTGCTGAGATTTGTAAAATGTACGTAGAAGTCCCAACGGATAACCGAAACATTGTCAAAAATTCCAAGGCAGGCAATAAAGCCCACAAGCCCAAGGGTGACGTAAATCGTCTGATAAATCAATTGTGCCGTTCTGTTTTTAATCATAATGGTTCTCCTTTGTTTTATGATGCAAAATATATTGACGTTTTACAATTCCGGAATCGGAATTATAAAACGGCGCGGGACCTTGAAATTCGGTATCACATACCGTCATATCCGCACGGATTGCCGACTCGTAAACAGACTTGCCGAAAAACGGAATCCTGATTTTGAAAAGAGGAATTAAAAACCTTGCGTGATATTCAACCTCGGCGGCAAACGAATATACCGATGTGTTTCCCGTATGCGTTGCAAGAATCGCGGCACGTTCATATTCGGTCGGATTGTATTTGTCACCGATAAATATTTTTTTATGGTCGCAGATCAATTTGCAGGCATCTTTGTTTAACCTTTCGATATAGTCTGTCAATCTGCAATGCTTTGCGGATCTTTTGCGGGAGGCGTTTTTCCGTGCAAGCTCACCGTAGTACCCGGGAACCTCCAAATAACCGTTTTCGGCAAGCGCGGCAATGCGCTTTGTATAGGTGAAGGCTATTACGTAGGCTGCAGTGGACTTGGGATTTGCAAAATATCTTTTCAGTGCCTTGTGATGACACTGCCCTTTGTATGCGACTACTCGGTTTATTTCTTCGCAAAGCTCCTTTACGTTACCGTCCGCGGGATTTTGCAAAACGGCAAGCAGCTTTTCGGATTGAAAGGAAATAAACGATACCGTCACACCCGGCGTGTCCCCGTCGGCAAAGCCGCCGTTCTCTGCATCGTGCTCCTGCTCCCTGAACTTCAGAAGGCTGAATACAAAACCGCTTTCATCGGGTACGGCATACAAAAACCAATCGTCAAAAAAGCTTGAGCATGCAATTTTCGCCCCGTCCGAATCGGGAAAATCAAGGACGCCTTTTTCAGCGAGAATGTCCGACAGGGATTTGTAAACGAGAAAGAAACCGTCGGTTGTTGTTATAATATCCGCCTCATTAATGCACGCTAAGGAAAGCAATCGGGAGAAAAAATCCGGCATACTTCTGTCATTCATTTTCCGTTCCTCCCTATAAATAAAGCCAAATCGCCCCATTATCACTTCAGTATAACGCTTCGGGTGTGACAAACCTCTTACAAAAAAGCAAGAAACAAGCCGTCGAGCCGACGGCTTGTTTCTTAAAATATTTATTTGTTTTTCTTTTCCCAAAGCAGTCCGCAGGTTTCTTCCGCCCAACTGTACTGCGACATATACTCACCGTGAAATTCGGGATTTCCGGTTTTAAGGTATGCATAATAATCACAGTCTATTTTTTCGGGATTGATAGAGTAGAAATAATTATTCCTCTCAAAGACGTCGCCCACGTCTACCGCTTCAAGAGCCTGACGCAAATCACGGATCAACTGGTGAACGTAGTTCTGGCTTTTTTGATCCTGATCGTTTTCCCACAGTGCGACCACTATTTCCGCAACGGTAACGCCCGCACCGTTTCTGTCCACCAAAAAGGCAAACAGCTCTTTGGTTTTTGAACGCTTAAAGACAAGCTTTTCTCCCTTTGCATAAACCTCGAAATTGCCGAAGCATTTTACCGCAAGCGGCTTTTGACTCTGGAGGATGCCCTTAATATTATCAATCTCCGCCTGCACGTCCGTCGCCGAAATGGGTTTCATCAAGTATCCCGATGCGTGAAGCTTGAATGCGGGAATAGCATATTCCTCGTGTCCGGTGCAGAATACAATTTTGCAATGCGGACAAACGTCGGTGATCTTTTCGGCAAGGGAAAGTCCGCCCATACCGCGCATATTAACGTCCAGAAACGCAACGTCCGCAGAATTGCCCTTTATAAAGTCAAGGGCATCCTCGCAGGACGTAAAATCATTAACTTCGGTAATATCGGGAGATGCTTTGATAGCTTTTACCAGCGCGCCTAACATCAAAGGCTCATCGTCTACAGCAATTGCAATCATTTATCCCACTCCTTCGGTATTGTAATCAAAACTTTTGTACCTACGCCCGGTGTACTTTCGATTTCAAGAGTACCGCCAACCATAGCCCCAAGACGGTTGCGAATGTTGCGGATGCCAATGTGTTCCTTTTCGTCAAGCAGCTTGCCCGTATCGAATCCCACACCGTCGTCTTCTACGGAAATACAGTATGCCGTATCGGTTTCATAGGAGATTACCCGTATAGAGCCGCCCTTTTCCAGCTTCATAAGTCCGTGCTTAATCGCATTCTCTACAATCGGCTGAACCGTAAGTGCCGGCAGCCTGAAATCTTCAGACCTCATTTCAAATGAAAAAACCATATCGGGGAAACGCACGTTTTCAATGCTGATATAATAGTGTACGTGCTCCATCTCCTGCGACATTAAAATCGGCTTTGGGTTGTCAAGCTCGCCAAAATTGCCGCGCAAATATTTAGCAAAGTTGTGTACAAGCTCGCCCGCCTTCGGAGGATCGAGTTCGCATAGCTGCTCAATGCTTCCGAGCGTATTATAGATAAAGTGCGGACGAATCTGACTTATCATCGTCGAAATGCGACTTTCGGCAAGTTCGGCATTCAGCACCTTCTTTTCCGTTTCAAGTTCTTTCGCCTTGGCAAGCGCATTGATATTGTTCGGTATGATTTTGAGAACCATCACCATAGCCACAATAACGAAAACGATAAAAATGTATTTAGAAGATACGCCGGAGTTCCAGATGCCAAGGTCAACCATTACAACGTCGACACCAAAAGAGATAAGCGGCAAAACGGAACAGACGTAAATAAACCGTTCTTTTCTTTTCGCTGCAATGCAGTCTTTTATAAGGCAGCCAAGCAGGATAACGTTTGCAATTATTTGAAAAGCAGCCCAGTAAAGCCAGGTGTCGTAGAACAGCACGTCAGTCAAAACGGGCAAAACGTAAAGCACCGCGTTTAAAAATCCGAGAAAAACAACTACTATTGTACCGACCGTCTTCGTGCTTTTAAGCAAATTCAAAAGCGCCATGAAAAGGAAGAACTTATAGAGCATCATAGAACAGCCAAGCAACGTCGTGTTGGATACAACAGACTCGCTCCAGAAAGAAACACCGTCGGCACTGTAAGAAAAGTACGTACCGGCAAATAAAATTACGGTGCCGAGAACCCAGATAATCCTGCTGTTCTTTATGTGTATAAGCGTCGAGAACAAAGCGGTTCCCAGAAACAACAGTGCAACGATAATAAACAAAAATCCGATGCTTCTCTGCGCATCTCCTCTCTCGAGAATCCTTTTTTCAAAGTCAAGACCCGACCAGAACGCCATATTACCAAGCAATTCATCAATCGCAGTTTCATTGCCGAAACGGTGAGGATTATGAACAAGGATTTCAATTTGGTCCTCGGCTTCATTTGCAAAAGGATAGGCGGTCCATCCTATACCGCAAGCAGAATCGCCGTACAGCGTGTCCTCCATTTCAAATACGTAGGGTGGGTTTTCACCCTCGTATAAAGTTAAATTTATATGATTCGTATAAAGCGCAACGGGCGTGTCTCCGCTGTAGATACCCACGTACTCGCCGTCAGGCGCAAGCATATGAAAATTACCGCGCAGAGTTACGTCTCCCTCGGTAGAAGGAATGTGCTTCCCTTTCTCAATCTTCTGCCATTCTCCGTCCGCAATACGGTAATCGCCGTCAAAATATATTTGCGCGGAGATAGCATTCGTAGCCTGACTGCTGTTGAAATTTCCGTAGTACAGAAGTACGATTGCAGATAAAAGTATCAGCAGAACCCCTGCAATTTTCAGCGTAGTCCCGCTATACGTCAAAGTAGGTTTTTTAAGTGTCATTTTCCCCACCGCCTTTTTTTCATTATATCACACCGCCTCTGCCGTTGTAAATACCCCGCCGCAAGCAAACCTGCATAGCGAGCTTGCTCCCGCCGCTGCTGCTACACTATTATTTATTAACCGAAACTATTGACTTGCGTATTTAATGATGCTATACTATGAAAAAGTCATCGGAGGACAGTACACCGTAGTGTAGGGGATAGTAAGCAACTGCTTGCAGGCCGCCTGTCGGATAAGATGTCGAGTGAGCTCGGTTACGCTTTTAGCGTTGCCGGGTTTTTTGTTTTTTTGGAGGTTATTATGGATTCAGAAATTTTTGAAACACTTCCGCCATCGAAATTGTTTTTTCGCTGTGCGGTACCTTCTATGATCACAATGGCATTTGGCGCACTCTATCAAATAGCTGACGGATTGTTTGTAGGTCGCTTTATCGGCGGCGATGCCCTCGCTGCAGTCAACCTGATTATGCCTATTATTATGATTGTTTTCGGTTTCGCCAATCTGATTGCAACCGGAGCATCAGTGCGTATTGCCGTGCTGCTCGGTGAGAAAAAACAGGAGGAAGCATCAAGTGTTTTCACTTTTACACTTAAAGTAATTTTCTTGATTTCCTGTTTGCTTAGTGTTTCGGGTCTTGTATTTACCGAAAGTTTTGTACGTTTCTTAGCACCGGGCGCGACAGAACTGTCAATCGAATATGGCATTACATATACCCGCATCTACGCCGCCTTCGCACCGCTTATGCTCATATACCACGCAACGGATAACTATCTTCGTGTTTGCGGAAAGGAAAACCTTTCTATGTGGCTGAGCATTTTAACACAAGGGATAAATATTATTCTTGACGTAATACTTATTGCCTTCCTCGATCAAGGAATTTGGGCGGCTGCTTTTACAAGCTGCTTTGCAATGGCTATCGGCTCGGTTATCACTCTTTTTATGTTCCGAAAAAAACGTATGGACCTGTATTACGTCAAAGGCAAAATTGAGAAATCGGTTTTTTTGCGTATTCTTGCCAACGGCTCCAGTGAATTTTTCAGTAGCATAACTATGTCTGTAATGTCTATCGTGTTTAACTTTTTCTTGTTGAAATACGGCGGAACAACTGCTGTTGCGGCATTCTCGGTTATTATGTACGTGGACAGTGTTGTAGGAATGCTTGTATTCGGTATGGCTGATTCCTTGCAACCGGCTATAAGTTATTGCTACGGCGCAGGGCTCATAGATAAAGTAAAAGCAATATTCAAGCGCGTTATTATCGGAGCAATCGTGCTGTCAGCCATATCTTTACTGTTTATGTTTTTTGCAGGTCCGTACGTGGCACCGCTCTTTATAAAACCTGAAGATACCGAACTATTGACCGTAAGCATTACCGCAATGAAATTGTTTGCGCTTTCATATATTACCGGCTGGGTGGATATGTGTCTTTCCTCATATTTTACTGCACTCGAGAGACCGGTGCGCTCAATGTTTACATCATTTTTTGGTACACTTGTCTTTCCTATAGCAGCCCTGTTTATTATGACGCCTTTTTTAAAGCTGAACGGAGTTTGGCTTAGCTCGCTCGTATCCTGCACTGCGAGCGCAGGGTTTACTATGCTTTTATATCTGACGCTAAAAGTATCGCCCACTAAAAATACTGATAACTCTGTCGTCACAAACAAAAAATCCGACCGCTAATGTGATCGGATTTTGGCTCCCCAAGCTTAGCGCGAACCGGCGAAGCAGAAGCAACAACAAACCCGTAGGGGACAGCGGTTTACCGCAACGCGACCAAAGGTCGCAATGGCGCCACTCGACGTCCCGTAAAACCGCGGCATCGCGGCTTTGGAGGACTATGGCGGCTGCGGCTTTGCACCACTTCCGCGTTTTTGCTTTCAAGTACGTCGCTCTGCTCGGTAAATTGAAATTTGATTGGATTATTTTTATTATACGGTACTAAGCCTTGTACACATATTTACAAAGTACTCAAAAATTTTTGCTCCGTCAACGGTATCATCTCTTTTTCTATCAAAGCACATACCCTCCGGATGCCATTGCACACTGATTACAGGAAGCGACGTGTGCTCTGTCGCCTCAATGTATTTTCCACCCCAGCTTGCCGTTGCACGAAGACCGTCTCCAAGTTTCTTTACCGCTTGATGATGCGTACTGTTCACCGAAAAAGAAGTTCCGTATAGTTCTCGCAATATACTGTTTGGCTCCGAGGTAACAAGGTGTGCCTTACTGCCGGTATGAAGTTCAGCTTCCGGGATATGCTGATAAAGCGAACCGCCAAAGAAAACGTTTACGAACTGATGACCTCTGCAAATCCCCAAAACAGGCTTGCAAGTTTTGACGAATGCATCCATCAAAGCAAATTCGGCCTCGTCCATATCAGTATCAATGCCTACAGAGCCGTTTATTTCTTCGTTATACCACTTCGGATGAATGTCTGCGCCACCGCAAAGTACAAGACCGTCATAAGAAGCATCATACCTTGGAGGATATTCCACTATTGCTTCAGCGCCAACGCCTTCTATTGCACTTATATAACTTTGCAAATTTCCTTTTCCAAAAAGTAATATTTTCGCCTTATGCATATTATTGCACCTCGCAAATTCTATTGGTTTAATAATTATACCACACAGCTGATAGTGTTGTAAATCCCGCGTCGGGGTGCGAAGTGGTGATCATTATTCTTTAGTCTGTATTTTCTTACCCCATATGCAAAAAGCCTCTCGTACTGAGAGGCTTTTAAAACTATGTTTTTCGCTTGTCAAAGCGCCTGTTTCTGCAGTAAAGCAAAATATCTGCGCCGACCATAGATATATTTAAAAAATAGAAAAATAAAACATACCATTTTTCTGTAAAATGAGCCATATACATGGGATTTGTAAACTTTGAAGCGATTCCTGCGATATATCCTAAAAATATTAGGATCAAAAACAGTATGCTTTTCCCCTTCGCTGTTCGTGCCTTATAGGATTTTAAAACATTCGCCGGCCACGAAAGACCGAAGGTAACAATCATAATAATTTCAAGAATTTCCGACATCATTTTCCTAAATTACGCTACAACCTTTCTTAAAATCTCAATAACTTCAAGAAGCGTGACTATGCCGTCATTGTTCAAATCCGATGCATAACCTTCTTTGTCAAGGCAGGTTTTGAGAGATTGCAAGCAATCTTTTAAATCTACAGTTCCATCACCGTTTGTGTCTGCAGTATTTATAAGCTTGACATCCGGATACTTTGGAACATATATACGAAGGTGCTCTGCATCCGCCACGGTCATTTTTCTTGCAGATGATGCAGAAAAATTGAAGGCACGAAATGTATATTCGCCCCACCATTCATCGGTAACCACCGTAGCGTTGCTTGTAATATTGGTAGGACGAGTGGAGCTTGTTGAAACGTAGTTTTCGTCTACCCAGCCCTCCGGACGGTATTTATATCCGTCATCCAAAATTATAACAGAACCCACCGGCAGCGTTTCCTTTGTGTATCTGTGAGAAGCGATGAAGTTTGGCAAATTAGAAGCCGTGCTGTTTGCAGAGCTGATAAGTTCGAAAGGTATTGTGGAGCTTGACGAATTGTAGTAAGCGTGAAGTGCCAGCACCCAGTCGATCTCGGTGTAAGCGTTTATATTGTAGCCGAGCGACTCAAAAATTTCTGCATCCGTAAGTTTATCCGGTTCTGCGGCAGTAACCGCCGTTACTTCGTACGGAGATGCAATTGCACTTGTCACCGCCTCACGGATAGCCGCAAGATTTTGCTTTATCTCCGTAGCGCAATCATCAGGCACCCAGTCAATGCTATCCGCCGAAGCACCTGTAAAATATGCGTACCATGTCAAAGCCGCAGTATATCTACCGAGATCATAGCTGAGATGATAACCGTCACGAGTGACAGTATCTCCGATATAAGATGTACGCAGATTTTGAATAGCGGTACCTGACGGAATGATTCCAACAATAGAATTTTTAGTTTTAACCTCTGAATCAAGCGTGCTTTGAATTGCATTGTACATCGTCATCTGATCATTATTGTAATTTGCGAAGCCGCTGTGAGTGCTGTTTTGCTGATACGCCCATGTCATATGGAAATACACCTTTGCATCAGGAGCATTTTCGGCGATGTAATCAAGTATGTAAGAAAGCTTCGAATAAGACGATGCAACACCACTGTAATTGCTTGCCTGCTGCACTGTGATAATGTCCCATTCCTCGTCCGCAAGTGCGGTTGCAATACTTGTGTTCGCAGTAGTTGACCAACTTCCGCTTGTGTTTTTGTAATAATCATATGCCGCTTTGTTCTCCTCGATGTTTTTTGCGTGAGTATTGAGAGAACATCCTCCAATATAAAGGTTGCCGAGAACTACCTTGACACCGCCATCGTTTGCAATATCCCAAAGATACTGCATGGCATCCACGCTGAAGCTGTTTCCGATGGCAAGAATCTTAAGCTCGTCTTTAGCTTCTCCCTCTTCTGCTGCAAAGACAAAACAATTCAACATCAATCCTAAACAAATACAAAGTAAAAATAGCTTTAATAACTTTTTCACTTGCTTTTCCTTTCATATGCTTGATTTGGGTTTACAGATATATTATAATATCAATCGGTATATATGTAAAATATATATTTTACATTTTAAATATGTCAATTTGATATAGAGGTTGTAATGAATATAAACTATGACTACTACCGCATTTTTTATCATGTAGCGAAAAGCAAAAGCTTTACACAGGCAGCCGTACGCCTTTTTAGCAATCAACCAAATGTTACAAGAGCAATTAAAAACCTTGAAATCTCTCTTGGTTGCGTCCTTTTTATTCGCTCGCGACACGGCGTAACGCTTACCCCCGAAGGTCAAAAGCTTTTTGACCATATAAAAATCGCATTTGAGCATATCGAAGCCGCTGAAAATGAATTAGCCACCGACAAGAATATGCAACAAGGTGTAGTGACCATTGGAAGCAGCGACATTGCTCTGCGCTGCATGCTTCTCCCGGTTTTGAAGGAATATAGAAACCTATACCCCAGCATTCGAATAAAGGTGTCAAACTATTCTACGCCACAGGCAATTAGTGCGCTCAAGGACGGGCTTGTTGATATCGCAACCGTAACATTACATACCGATGTTCCGCTGCCATTAAAAAGCACTGTTATAAAAACTATAGAAGAAACGGCAGTTTGCAGCGGTGCATTTCCGAAGTTAAACGGAAAGGAGCTCTCCCTCGCCGAAATCGCAGAGTATCCGCTGATATCACTCGGCGAACATACAAAAACCCATGAATTCTACTCGGAATTTTTTATGGAACACGGTGCAGTCTTTTCGCCGACAGTAGAAGCTGCAACCGCAGACCAGATACTTCCGCTCGTAACAAACAACCTCGGTATCGGATTTGTGCCCACGCAGTTTTTAGAGCAGCTAAGAAACGATACCGACATCTATAGGCTGAAGTTAAAAGAAGAAATACCGAAAAGAAACATTTGTTTGATAAAAAGAACTGATATCTCCTTAAGCCTCGCCGCAAAAAAACTTGAAGAAATGATTTTGTCGATATGAAAATTAAAGCAGGTCTTGCGACCTGCTTTTGTTTTGGTTCCCAGAGCGTGAGCTCGAAGTGGCGACATCAGATTCAACAGTCACTCTGCTCAACAAATTGGAATTTGTCAGTCTTGTAATGCTTTCATAAGCAGATATTTTTGATTTCCGCTTGGAATGTCGGGAAGAATACCAATCACCGAATAACCGTGTTTCTTATAAAAATCGGGAGCTTGCCAACTCATCTTGATTTCCCGATTATGTGCACGCGACTCCCCGCCCGTCGTGGGGTGAAAAGGTACAGAGATTTGACCTCCCCTCCCCCTATGGCGTAAAGTGTAATACTACTTTGTGTGTACTGCCACACAAAGCGGGATTTATTTTTAACCGTTTTCGCGGTGTTATTTTCAAGATTTATTTGGGATAGACCCCATATATTAAATTAGGCGAATGACCTGTGCACCGAAGGTGATGCGGTCAACAAGTGTCTGCATCAGGTGGCGGTCAATCGCTCCGTCCGCCCACGCGGACAGTTCTCTATTCGTTATGCATACTATGCTCCGCGTTTCGCTGAGCAGCATAATATACTGATAAAATACCGTGAGGTCTTCTGGCGTCAGCCTCGTGTACATGACCTCGTCTAAAATAATCAAGGAGCAGCTTTGGAAGTATTTGAACCTATCCCGCTGCTTGTTCGTTTCGTCTTTATGTAAGACTGTGTAAATGAAGTCGCTTACCGTTGCATAGGCGACTTTTTCTCCGCTTTCGAGCGCCAGCTTTCCAAGATGCGCCGCAAGCGACGTTTTGCCGCTACCGCATTTGCCGATGATGACAAGATTTTGCTCCTTGTCAATCCAGTCAAGGCTTTCAAGCTGCTCTATCTGCCATGCGGTACCGCTGCCAACCTTCTCTTTTATGAACACTTTATGCGGCAGTCGGCTTGTTTTCTCACGCTTGACAAGTGCCGTCTGTTCGCGAATGTTCACCTCGCCCTGCAGAACGCTTGCGATATAATCGAGGTTGGAAAGTTTTTCGTCGGCAAGGTCAACGTAGCCCTTTGCAATGTTGTAAAGTCCGAGTTGTCTTGCCAGTTCTTTAATCTCACCGATGCTCGCCATATTCCGCCTCCATGAGCTCGTTGGCTCGCTCTTTGCACTGCTTCAGCGTATGCTGGTTCATGCCGTGTCCGCCTTTTCGCTCGCCGTATCGGTAGATGAGAAAAGCGATGAATTCAAATGCGGTGCAAACGCCGCTTTCCACGCAATGCTTAAATGCGCTCACCATCTGCGCGTCGGTGTAGACCTGTGATACCATCCTGATTTTCTGCAGCTGCGGTGTTTTGTAGCGCGGCTCTTCCCTACCGAGCGTTTCGATAAACATTCTTGCCGCTTCAAAGTCCCCGTATTTTGCATACAGATCGTTTTCAGCAACCAGTTCGTGCGGTTCTGCAAGATTGTGCTTGACAAATCCGCCGCTTTCGCTTGACATGCGGCATTTATGCACAAGCGTGTCGGTCTCGGCATTGTAGAATAGCAAAAGTTCGTCCTGCTCTTCGATGCGTATTTTCGCAGTCGGTGCAATCTCGCGCGGCAATTCGTAGTGGCAGCCTCCGTAGCGCACGGTGTGACGGTCGGTAATACTGCGGATTTCGATAGGTCGGTAGCCTTCGTGCAATGCGACCTTCAGGTGCTTTGCTTCCTCGGCGAACAGTTCCCTCGGCGGCAGCTTCGTGAGATAATGCGGCTTTGCATTTGCATATTTGTCCAGCCATGCAAGCGCCGCGCTGTTCAGCGAATCCGCGCCCGTGAAAATGCGTCCTTCGAGGAAACTTTCTTTAACGTGATGCACAAATGCCTCAACGCGTCCCTTGGTCTGGGGGTCTCGCGGTCGGCAAAGCACAACGCTGTAGCCCGTCTTTTGCACAAATTCCTCAAACTCTCGCACAAACAAAATGTTACCGAGGTTCTCGCTGACCACGAAAACTCGGTCTTGATCGTACATGATAGTCTGCGTCCGTCCGCCGAAATAGCGAAAGGCAAATTTGTGCGCCTCTATCGCAGTCTTGGTTGTGAACGGTTCACCGCTGAAGTAGACGAATCCCATTTTGCTGTACGACAGCACCATGCAGAAGAAATATACGCGTACCGTTCGGTCGTACATGTCCTTCATTTTGTACTGTCCGAAATCTACCTGTGCTTCGTAGCCCGGTGGCAATGCCTCACGTATGCCCGTCTGCCTCGACGGCTCTGCAAAGCCGTACTGCTCGCGCAGCATTTTTATGTAGCGGTAGAATGCCGCTCGGCTGCATTCGAAGTCGGGGAACGCTTCTTTCAGTTTGTACATCATGTTGGTTACGCGTATCTGCGGACATATTCGCAGTACGCTTAAAATGAACTCGCGGTACTGGTCGAGGTAGTAGGGCGACGCCGTCGCCATTTCCTCGAACTCC